>CALFEN010000302.1 GCA_937950065.1 uncultured bacterium
TTAAGTTTTGTTTTTGAAGTTTTGAGCAATGAAGTAGTTTTGCTACTAGTTGAAGTCATACCTGCAAAACTATAATTATTCATCTTCAAAGATATATCTCATAGATCAAAAGCATTCTCTGTAGTTTGGGCAGATGGATTTATCTGTATGCTAAAAGGTGAGGTATCTTTACCAGTGATAGAAAGATCATCACTAGAAGATCAAGAATTTTTTAAATCATTTTGCCATCACTCTATAGTATAATCATAATCATTTTTACTGTCTTTGTTTTTATTACATTTAACTGGAAGCTCTACGGCTGTCACTACACAGTTTCAAACTATAGTTCCTATAGGAGCAGGGAAAGCATCCATTCATACCATATATGTTCCAAAACAAGCAACTATTCACAATTTTTGTGTCAATGTCGGAGCCAAATAAAGTCTTATCATGGAAGGATAGATTCCTCATGTTGGAGCCATAAACCGCTCGTCTCCTGCAGATTGCAGCATATTTGGAACAGGAATAGGATATGGCATATACAGAGTAGAAGGATAATAAAATATAGGCAATCATGGATCTTTCATCAATCCACAACCAAATATATTGTACCTTCAAGGTGCAAAAAACGCCATATTAAAAGGAACAGGTATTCATCCACAATTCCCATAGTCAAATTTTATACCATTACATAAAGCATTTTGAATTTTTTCAGCAAGGTTTTGAATTCACTGCATCTGTCAACCGATATCTACGTCTGTATCAATACTCATATTATCCAAATCAACATTTGAATTAACATCTACAAAAGAACTCGTACTTTGTTTTCATTTAGTATTATTTGAAGTATTGGAAACAAAGTTTTTTGATTTGGAATCATCAGTTGAACTGGTTGATTCTGTAGATTCCCCGTTTGAAGAAGTCCCACTATTAAATACCAATAATGCTTCGTCTGCATCCCGTTTTTCCAAAAAATTATAACTATCTAAATCGGCTTCGTTTGTCCCAGTCAATGTAGAGGAAATATTAGTACTTATCCCATTCAGATACTCATCAAAATTTCACCATGTATCATTTATCTTTTTTTCATATTTATCTTTGAGTGATTCTAGACTTATATCATA
>CALFEN010000303.1 GCA_937950065.1 uncultured bacterium
AAACGATCCTGCCGATATCAAAAAACTCTACGATAAATTAATTGCTGACAATCTTGATCTTGTAGCATGACGAAGACAAAAAAGGAAAGATCCTTGAAGTATTGTCTTTATCACAAAAACTGCAAAACTATTAAGAAGAATGCTAATCAAAGATGGAGTTAACGATAGTTGATGTACACTCAGAGTTTACAAAAAAGAAGTAGTAGAGAACCTATATCTTTGGTGAGAAATGCATAGATATATAGTAGCTATTTCCAAAATAAACTGATTCAAAATCGGAGAACTACCAGTAAACCATAGAGCCAGATGACATGGGGTTTCCAAGTACAATTGGACAAAATCCATGAAGTGACTCATAGATCTTATATATATATGGTTTATAGGCAAATACGAATCCAGACCTTTACACTTATTTTGATTTCTTGGAATATTAAATTTATTTTTAGGATTTTTGATGTTTTTGTACGCAGTATTCCAAAAACTATTTTTTAGTTATGATTTCTCCAACAACTGATATACATTACTAGGAATATTTATGATACAAATATGACTCATGCTTTTTGTATTCGGTATTATGCTGGACCTTATGATAAGAAGTTATTACAACACATCTTCTAACAAAAGATATCTTGTCAAAGAAAAATATTAGGTCGCAGGGCAAATCCTTTTTCTCGTGCCATTGCGATATAAGAGTTTTATGAATAAAAAAACTCTTCAATAAGCAAGTATACTAAATTCTGAATTAAATCCTTTAATAGACATAATATAATGAAAATCCTTATATTAAATTATGAATTTCCACCATTATGATGATGAGCAGCCAATGCAACACTTTATCTGCTCAAAGAATTTGCCCAAAACAAGGACTTGCAAATCACACTAGTAACATCTTCTACATGAGATTATAGGGAAGAACAGTTTGCTGACAATATAAAAATATATTACCTTGATGTTGGAAAAAAATGATGAAATATACACAATCAAAGCATAAAGGATCTACTTACATACAGTATCAAGACATATTTTTTAGCTCCCCAAATTATAAAAAAAGAAAAAATTGATATTATACATGCATTTTTTAGCAGTCCATGCTGATACATTGCCATGCAGATGAAAAATAGGTTTAAGATACCTTATATAGTCAGCCTCAGATGAAGTGACGTTCCTTTTTATAGTAAAAAATACGAGACACTTGATAAATTAATTTTTCAAAGATTAAGCAAAAAAGTCTGGAGAAATGCACACGACGTGATAGCAAACTCTGAATGACTCAAAGACCTTGCATACAGCACTTCCAAGGAAAAAGAGATTAAAATAATATATAATGGCATAAATCTTGAAGAGTTTGACCTGAAACTAAAAAAAGACCCTACTAAATTTCAGGTTCTCTATGTAGGCAGACTTATAGAAAGAAAATGAGTTGATTTTCTAGTAAAATGATTTGAAAAATTTGCAAAAGATAAAAATAACGTACAGTTAAATATAGTATGAACCGGCAACCTTATGGACGGAATAAAAGAATATATCGAACAAAGCTCCATTAAAGATAAAATATTTTTGATGGGAAGCAAACCTCACGACGAACTTGCCCAAATTTACAACCAGAATGATATCTACATTTTGCCGAGCAAAAATGAATGAATGAGTAACACATTATTGGAAGCTACTGCCTCCTGACTACCTGTAATAATTTCGGATACAGGCTGAACATCTGAACTCTTTAATAATAACGGCTGGCTGCTAGACAAAGTAAGTGCCAACCAAATAGCTAGTAAACTTGAACTTGCTTATCATACATGGCAGCAATGAGAACTTGAAAATTTAAGTAAAAATAATTATAATATAGTAAAAAATCTGACTTGGCAAAATATAGCCAGCCAATATTTAGAGATTTACAAAAAAATATGTGCTGAATAAACTGATTTGCCGGTAAAAATATCAAAGATCCGTCCAAGAATATATTATCTATGAATCAAAGCATCAAACACCGTTGACCGGACGATGCGTGATTTTGGATAAAACAGCAGGACGACAACGTTTTGTGCCTGGGACAAGTCAGACTTTCTATCCTTGACCTCAGCCCAAAATGACACCAGCCTATGT
>CALFEN010000304.1 GCA_937950065.1 uncultured bacterium
TTCAATTCCAACATGAACCACTAAAAAAATTACATTTTCAAGTGAAGAATTTGATACGAGTGCTGAATTTGATCCTAGTACAGGTGTATTTACAGCAAAGAGGGCGGGGAAATATTTTTTAAATACTTATTGCAGGTTTACGGATATGAATGACGCAACTGCAGTACAATCATCAATATATAAGAATTGAGTATATGTTGCCGGTTGAGCTCATAGTCCAAGTTGAGCTTATATGTCCAATGCTTCTCTCGCTAGTATAGTTGTGGACGCAAATGTATGAGATTATTTTGAAGCATATTGCCGGCAGAATAATTGAGCAGCAAAGACTGTAGTTTTAGCATATTTTGATGGGTTTCTTGTCGAATAATTTTTTTTAAATTATGAAAAAGTTCTTGTAATATAAAAATTTTTCCTTATAATAATTCTGAACTATTCTCTGGATTTATTTTTTATATATTTAAAAGAAAAAATATGAAAAAGGTAGTATTAAATTCAGCTATTTTCACACTAATATTTTGTCTATGATTGACTATTACTTATTTTGCAATCAAAGCTCGGCAGACTACTAATCCATGATTCCCTGAAACATCCCCTATTGGGAGTTTCTATGTAGGGAATTGAGAAACCCTTACTGCAGCCAAATGGAATGCTCTAATTGAGAAAGTTTCTAATAGGTCTACGTTTCGTGCTATCTGATCTTCCACTTCTGTTCCCACCGCTACTTCAAAAATAATAAGTTTTACTAGTGAAATATTTGATACAAACGATGAATTTGATGCTTCTGCAGGTAGATTTACTCCCAAAAGAGCCGGAAAATATCTGTTGACAGCTCAATGTGATTTTTCTAGTATAACAGACTGAAGGGAAGTTATTGTGGGCTTATATAAAAATTGATCACACGTATCTTGGTGAAGTAGAAGTAATAATGGAGGTACTAGTCGGAATAATTCGGCTATTAGTATGGTTTTGGACGCAAATGTATGAGATTATTTTGAAATAGGTTGTTATCAAAATAGTTGAGCTACAAAAACAATGGGAGATGCATATTTTGGCGGTTTTATGGTAGAATAAAATTTTATATATTTTAAAAAAATAAAATAAAAAATTTTGAATTTCTAAAATATATAAATTTTACACTTAAGATATATTTTTTTCTTGTATATCCTCAAAAATAAAATTATATTCATTCATGTCAAAGCTATAAAAAATGTTTATAAAAGATTTTTTATAAATTAACAAGATAGCATCTGTGATTCTATTATCCTGATTTATTGTAGGAGATAAAGATTCTTTTCAAAAATCTATATTTGATTTACTTCAATTAGCAAATATATTAGGATGAATAAATTTAGAAAAATAATTATATATTAAAGAATAATTTAAGATTTTGTTTTGAGACGCTTCAAATAATTGTTTTGTTGTCAAATTTTTTAATTTATGGTAATTGTTTATTAATTGCTTCAGAGTTAAATAATTGTTGTTTAAAAATTTTTCAAATAATTGTTTCGTTGTTAATGATTCTCATCTTTCGTTATTATATAAATTATAATGTCGATTTTGTAAGTTTTTTCATTTACAATTATTTTTATAAAGTAATTTTAAATCTTCTCAAAAATTTCCCCAAATTCATTTTCTAAATAATTTAAAGGCTCTTCTCATTTTTCATTAAAAAAGTTATTTCTTGTCGTTTCTGATTTATTGTAAAGATCATAATTACATAGGTATAAAAATTTATAATACAACATTATTTTTTCTTTTATTTTATTTTTCCCATCAAATATGATTTCTATATTTAGCCGAGTTTCTAATAATGGTCTCATTAAGATGGAAGCAGATAATTGATTTCAATTTTCTAGACAAGATATTATTCATGACATTTGCATACAAAAATCAAAGATTATTGTTTTTAATGTAAAATTTTCATAATCACTTAAAATTTTTTGAAAAATATTTTTTTCTAATATATAAGATAAGAAAAGCCTTTTTTGATCTAATATTTTTAAATTTATATGGCTGTATTCTTTTTTTAAATACATTTTTTGGAAATTTAGTCGCTCTTTTTGTATATCCATTTACCTGCTAACCATTTTAATAAAGATATCGTTCGGTACAGAAACCCTTCACATCTGTTTAAGTTTTTTCTTTCACTCTTTCTGCTTTTCCAACAGCTTTCTTTTTCTGGTAACGTCTCATCAGTAGCATTTTGCAAGTACGTCTTTTTTCAACGCTGAAATAGTTTCCCTCGCTATAATTTTAGCTCCGATTCAGGCCTGCAACGGAATCGCGAATAGATGCTTCGGGATAAGTTCTTTGAGTTTGGTTACTATATCTCTTCATATGTAGTAAGACTTGTCTTTGTGTACGACCATGCTAAACGCTTCTACTCTTTCATTGTTTATAAAAATATCCAACCTTATAAGTTCAGACTGTTTGTATTTACCGTGTTCGTAGTTCATAGTAGCATATCATTTGGTGCAGGATTTGAGTCTGTCATAAAAATCTATGATAATCTCTCCAAGTGGCATATCATATCTATAAAGTATTCTGGTGGTATCTATGTATTCCATATTTTTGAGTTGTCATCTGTATTCCTGACAAAGTTCCATGATATTACCACTGTACTCGGAAGGTCAAACGATTTCCACTTCTGTAAATGGTTCTCGTATTTCATCTATAAATCCAGGATCTGGCATTTCAGCTCCAGATCTTACCAGTAAATAATTTTTCAAAATATCTTTATATTTTTCAAAAAGTTTCTCTTCATTTAAAGTATAAGCAGTTTTATCTGTAATAATATTTTTATAAAAATCTGTTTTTATAAGTTCTGTTATATTTAATCCGGATTTTACCTTTTCCAGAGTAAGCATTTTGAGTTTTGTAAGATATATTACGTTTGGTGTGGTAAAAATAGTTTCCACTCCATATTCTCTGGAAAGTCTTTCTTTGATAATATCCATATGCAGAGT
Source organism: uncultured bacterium (assembly GCA_937950065.1). The sequence continues at coordinate 2,967 of CALFEN010000304.1, forward strand.
TCACAAAAAACCAACTCTAAATCAATGCCCTAAAGCTTTGGAATTTTCATAATCATATTCTATAGCACTATCATTGAGAGAAAGTTTTTCGAAGCTTTCCCTGAGTTTATCGAAATCTTCGGTATCCATAGGATAAACTCAAGCATACACAAACGGTTTGACTTTTTTAAAGCCAGGAATAGAGAACCTTTGCAGTTCTTCTTTTTCTGCTACTTTGATGATAGTATCTCAAATTTTTGAATCTCTAACAGATTTCTGTCCTGTCACAATATATCATATTTGTCAGGTTTTGAGTTCTGTGTCTTTGTGATAGTCTGGATCAAAATATCATACTTCAACGGGTTCTATTTCAGTTTTGGAATAAATAAGCTTTATTTTTTCTCCAGCTTTAAAAGTTCAATCCATTACTTTAACATAAATTACAACTCATCTGTATTTATCATAAACACTGTCAAAGATAAGTGCTCTAGATAAGTTGGGTGTAGAAATCAAAGTTTTGTCTTGAAAAAATTTCTCTGAATTTTCTGACTTAAATTGCTGTGGTTCTTTAATCTTTTCTATGATAGCGTCAAGGACGAGATCTACATTCTCACCTGTTTTGGCAGAGACCTTGATTATATTGGAAGCATCTATTCAAATCAAATTTTCTATTTCTTGGGCTACTCTTTCAGGATTAGCTGCTGGTAAGTCAATTTTGTTTAAAACAGGAATAATCTCTAGTCCGTAGTCTAGAGCCATATACAGAGTTGATAAAGTCTGTGCCTGTATTCACTGTGTAGCATCTACTAGAAGAATCGCTCACTCTACAGCAGCGAGAGATCTGGATACTTCATATTGAAAGTCCACGTGTCAAGGAGTATCTATAAGATTTAGTTCATATCCTTTGTATTGCATTCTGGCAGGAGTAAGTTTGATAGTGATTCCCCTTTCTTTTTCCAAATCCATTTTATCCAAAACTTGAGTATTTCAAGTTTTTCTAATAGTTCAGGTAAGTTCCAGCATTCTGTCTGCGAGCGTGGATTTGCCGTGGTCTATATGTGCTATTATACAAAAATTTCTAATATTTTGCGTCATTAATTATTTCTTTACTTTTTTTAAATATCTTTTAGTTTAAAGAAAATTACTTTGAAATCAAGGGATTTTGTCCGAACCGTTAAGAGTTATCTTTGAATTTTAGATAAAGTTATAGTAATAATAGCTGTTAATATAAAAATTCATCAAGTTATTGTATATAATCAAGGAATTTCTTTTATAAAGAAATAGGCAAATAAAACTCAACTTATAAATTCAAAGTATGATAATATAGACATATATCCTATTGAAATCTTTCTTAATCACCGGAAGTAAAGGTAAAATCATATTATTCATATTAAAATAGCATATATCGTAGCTGTATTTATCTGAAAAAAATTTGGCAATGGTTTTACAAAAAAAAGTATAGGTCAGAATATTATAGCTCATACAAATGATTGATAAAGTATCATTTGGATATTATTTGAGTATTTCATAATTTCTTTCTGTTGAAATCTCTGGAATGCACTTATTATAGCAGACACCATAACAGCCAAGAATCAGAGTATGTTATAAATTGAACTTCCGAAATTTTTATCTAGACAAGTAATGATTATTCATACAAATCCAAGTAATGTGCAGAGAAGATTTATTTTGGAAATATGTTTTGTTTTAATAAAATCTATAATTGTAGCAAACAAAGGCCACGTATAAAGTCATATCAAAGCATTTGCTACTGTGGCAAAATTAAATCAAATATAATACAAAAGCATTCTAATTGCATTCCATACAGAATACGAAAAGGGTTGTTTATTCTTTATTCATAAATTCTGTTTTGTAAAAAATAGATAAATCGTTGTAAAAATAAATGGTATTCATAGGCGAAAAGCTACTAATTGTGTAGACGATAGATGTAATATTTTTACAAATACTCAAGTAGACCCCCAAATACTTGCCGCTAACAATATAAGTATTGCTCAAAAAATATTATCTTTCATAATTACTAGATTTTTTTAAATATCTTTTAGTTTAAAGAAAATTACTTTGAAATCAAGGAGTTTTAAACCAAATTGGAATTATTATGTTAGTTTTAATAAAATCTAAAGTAAATTTCATGTAAAAAAACTTGCATTTAAAAAAAAATTGATTATAAATATACCGACGGTCGGTTTTATTTCTAAAGTCATAAACGATGAAAAAGAATCAAGAGAATAATATTTTGGATAAATCCTATGCTTTGTTTTTGGACAAAGGATATAACGATACCACGATGCAGGATATAATAACTGAAACTAAAATTTCAAAATGAGGGATATATCATTATTTCAAATCAAAGGAAGAAATTCTAGATAGAATAATAGATAAACAGCTTGAGGAATTGTTTTTATCTATTAGAAAAATTTTTGAAGATACAAAACTTAATCCTGTAGAAAAATTGAAAAAATATATAGATCTAAAAA
>CALFEN010000305.1 GCA_937950065.1 uncultured bacterium
TGCTTGCCTGAACTTCTGCCAAGTCTTTATTTCATTTTATCTGGGCTATTTGAGTATTGATTTGATTTAACTGACTTTGCCTCTGTTTTTTGAGGGCATCTAGAGATGCCAGTGCTTCGTTATACTGATCCTGTGCAAGCTGATATTGTTTATTTGCGACATCTTTCTTTGTAGAAACCTGATTCTTTTGCCCAACAGTGCTGGCAGCATACTGGTTGTAGTTTTGTTTTGCAAGTTCTACTGTTTTTTGTGCATTAGCTATCTGCTTGTCTATCGCGTTTAACTGCAAATCTTTAGTTTTTTTTATCTCATCTATAGTCTGGATAGATCACTTTATCCCTACTACAAAATCTCCGGACACAGAAAGATTTACATCTTCTACATTATTTTGTGCACTGACGAATTGTGTCTTGAGACTGTCTATAGTGGTTTGTGGGAAATATGTTGTGCTTACGCTATTATCTACTCAATTATAGCAGAGTTTGAGCAATGTTGAAAGATTTATTAAATAAGTTTCACTGTCTTTGAGAAACTGATAAAACTCTTTCCTTGATGCTGTATCATTGAGATCGTCTGATGAATAGCTTTCTATTTTATTTTTCCGAGCTTCATAGTAGTTATTTTGCCTGATAAAACTATCTTCTACCTGATCTTTTATACTTTTATTTTTGGCACTTAAGTATACTTCATAACTGTCATTTTTTTGTTTATTTGTCAGAGTAATACCGTAGACAGTGTCTATCAAATCCAACGAAGTCCTTACTATGTATTCTGATTTTGTCAGTGCATTTTTTGCATTAGAGTAAGCATCTTCTTCTTTTTGGTCAAACATATTTGATGTGGTATCATAATTTGATTTGTAACTGTCCAGTGCTGTCTGTGCCTGATCTATCTGTTTCTGTGCAGAAACAAGTTGTTCATTTGTGATATTTTTGGTATCTTCCACTCCTGTTTCATTTCCAGAGAGGTTTATGGCTGCCAGATCCATATTTTTTTGAGCCTGTGAAATTTTTTCTTTGAGCACCGCTTCCTGTGAATCAAAAAATGAATTAGTGGAATCATAAAGCATTTTTGTAGAGGATATCACATTATCAGCGTTTTGGATACTCTGAAAAACCTCTGATAAATCTACTTTTGCAAGAACCTGTCATTGTTTGACATAATCTCATTTGGATACGTAAATATCTGTAATTCTTCATCATAGTTTGAAACCAACATTACTTTGTTCCATAGGTTCCACATATCAGACGTAATCTTTGGACGCGAAAAACTCTTTTTCCTGGACTGTGTAGGTTTCATTATCGTAGGCACTGCCGACGTTTGTGCTTTCTTTTTGACTATTACATCAGGCAAGTCATAGCACGATAATTCATAAAGCTACAAATTTCAATCTTTTCATTATATTTTTATTTTAAAAATTAAAAATTTTATCACTCAAACTTTTGACAGCAAGTAAATGCAGTTCAAACTCTTTTTTGTCTTTGATAATATCCTGTGCATAGTTAAACATAAAATCGTGAACTGACAAAAATATGTTTATAGTCTGCTCAGAGTATTCAAACTTAAAGAAACCAAGTTTCTGTCATTCTTCAAAAATTTTGATAATATAAGGATGCAGTTCGTTTTTGATTTTTTGGGATATAAAATGCCTTATAATAAGATGTTTTTCCTGTGAATATACAGTTTTTATGAGATCATATTTA
>CALFEN010000306.1 GCA_937950065.1 uncultured bacterium
TATGCATTTGGTGTAAAGGTAGTTGATAATGAATGATGAGAGATTACCAGTGAAGAAATTTTGGGTCAATGACCTGTGGTCTTCTTCAAGAATGATGGCAGTCCTGATATACCTATTGTTACATTAGCTATCTCTCCTATAAATACCGAAGTTGGAGAAAAAGTAGAATTTAAGGCTGTCTCCAAAATAGTTTCTGATAGAAAGGATTTTGCTTCATCTAGAATTATAAAATATGATTTTGATGGTGATGGACAGTATGATCTTACTACCAAAAAGCCTGTGGTAGAGTATATATACAATAAACCAGGTAAATACAAGCCAAAAGTTAAGGTAATCTATAGATGATATGCTTGAATAGCTTACGGTGAAATGATAGAAGTCAAAGAATGATTAAAACCTCAAGTTCTTACAACTTCTTATGATAAATTGGTATTGGTAAGAGATATAAGTTACTGATCTATAGAAAAAAGACAATATTGTATGGATGTAAAACAATGTTCAAAGATAAAAAAGTATAATATAAGTGATAAGGATTTTTTTACATTTAAGTATGATGACTATGATAATTTTAAGGGATCACTTAAAGTTTCAGATAAATACTGAAATGAGAAATTAGCAGTATTGGATTTAAATATATCAAAGCCAAAAGGTACTGAAAAATTTTCTATATTGTCATTGCCGGAAATAGATAAAAAAGATGATAATTATTCTATAGACGTAGGTAATAACTTGGATAATTCTGTGTTGTTCTATGTTTATAATCAAAATAAATGAGATTGTTATTTGGATTATGATATTACTACTGACTCTGATGGCGATGGTAACCCTGAATGAGATAAGGATCTCAAATGTAATACTGCAGAGCTTCATAAATATGATCCTGTGAACGGAAATATAGTTGCAAGAGCTTATTATACAGATAGTAAGTGAAAATCGGTCAAAAAAGATATAGACATTAAATTTATAGATATATGAGATAATGTTCCAGAAAAATATAAAGATGTTTATGAAAAACTTAATAAAGTAATAGATGCATTGAAATCATCAAAAGATGATAATGTAGCTTATCTTAAAACTTTGCTTGTAAATCTTAGGAAAGTACTTTGAGAAGATACTGAAAGAGATTCTCTTCTTGTACAAATAAATGATTGGATGGATACTCAAGCAAAATCTGATAATGCTTCTGATGTAGAGCAATCTGTACTTGACCAGATAAATGAAATAATTCAGGAATTGGCAGATGGATCAGTAAAGGCAGCTATGACTATGAATCAGTATGAAATAGCAAAAGCGGATATCCTTACGTTTATACCTGATGCTGTAAGAGATAGTGTAAAAGAACTTTTTACAAAAATAGAATGAGCAGGAGGTAAACAAGAAGATATTAAAGGATACTTAAATCAAATCTTGGATATTGCAAAGGATCAAAAACAGAAATGAAATATGGACGATACAGATTTTAATGTAGTATTAAATGATCTTTGTAGTATAATGGATTATTATGGTATACAATCTGAAACATGTAACAAAGATATAACTGCTAGTCAACCAAAAACTTCTGTCTTTGGAACTATAGTAAAAATAGTGTTATATGTTGTTTGATTTATGGTTCTTGCGTTTATAATAATAATAGTAGTATTTGCTATAAAAGCAAAAAAACAGCAACAACAGGATTTATTATGATTTAAAGAAAATACTAGTTTGTGATGAAAATCTAATTCTTTATCAGGTTCTGATAAATCAAAAACTCCTTTGACTCCAAAATCATCAACAAATTTACATGATTCAAAATCAAATGAGAAAAAACCTGATAACACTAGTTTAAATCCTCCTTCTTCGTCACCTTCAAAAAGTTAAAAAATATTTGACAAATATTAATTAATATTTATAATAAACTATTGTATTACTTCTAAGGGAGTTCCTTCTCTTCCCTCAAACGTAGTAGGTCATACACCCCAAAACAAAATAAAAAACAAAACAAAAATAAAAATTATCGTATGACCAAATAGAGGTAATTCATGGGGTCGGGGTAATTTATGGGTTCTACATAAATATACTT
>CALFEN010000307.1 GCA_937950065.1 uncultured bacterium
CGCCTGTTCACATCTGTGTAGGTGTCTGAGGTCAATTTGCTACAAATTCGTCAAATTCAGTAAGTTTGTCTGTATCTACGTAATCTCTGATAGCTGCCATAAACTCTGTCCAAATTGTTTCCATGGAAGACTGCATATCACTATTGTCTCAAGTGTTATCTTTGGCTTCATCCATCAGAGTTTTCATTTTTTCTTTGTATTCATCTACAATGGCATCAAATGCTGTCTTGGTATCTCAAGTCAAAGCATCTGTATCTAGATACTCTTGATATCCCATAAACATTCAGCCTCATCACATCCTTTGTCAGGATCACATTTCCATTTTTTGTTGAGGTTGTGTAGCTGTAGCATCATCTGATGCAAATGTATATGCTCCAGATATTGCTACTACTCACAATAGGGCAGGTAAAATAATCTTTTTGGTTTTCATTAGTGTTTTTTTACAATGTAAATATTATGCTTTCTTATTATAATGATTGAGTGTCAAAGATATGTAAAATTAAAAGAAAAATGCTCTCCGAGGAGAGCATCTTAATTTAAATTATTGATTATCTGTCTGGGATGAGTCATCTGATGATGAAGTGCTTTGATTATGTTTTCACATTTTTCACATTCAACCCATGCCTTTTCATTCGCCCATAGCAGGAGCTTGAGGACCCTTAGCTACGAAAGCATCAAATTCAGTAAGCTTGTCACTAGAAACAAGAGACCTTACAGACTGCATGAAAGTAGTCCAAGCAGTAGTTATAGCTTCTTTAGCGGCAGTGTTGTCGCCAGTAGAATCTTTATTAGCTTCCATATTAGTTTTCATAGTTTCATGGAAAGTGTTTAGAGCAGTTTCATATGTAGTTTTTTGGTCGTCAGTAAGAGTACTTACGTCTATATATTGCTGAACTCCGAACATTCAACCTCACATTCTTCACATTCAACCCATACCTTTTCATTCACCCATAGCAGGAGTTTGAGGACCCTTAGCTACGAAAGCGTCAAAATCAGTAAGTTTGTCGCTAGATACGTATGGTCTGATAGAAGTCATAAATTCAGTCCAAAGAG
>CALFEN010000308.1 GCA_937950065.1 uncultured bacterium
GAGAAACTTGAAAAAATAATTTGAGTAGAAAATATCTACAAAGATTTGTGATACGAAGAAATACATCACATAGAAAACGCTCTCAAAGCTAATGCTGTGTATATCAAAGATATTGATTATATAGTTAGAGATGGTGAAGTTTTGATTGTAGATGAAAACACTTGAAGAGTGATGCCGGGTAGAAGGTATTCAGAATGACTACATCAGGCAATAGAAGCCAAAGAATGAGTAAGTGTAAAAAGAGAATCACAGACTCTTGCAACTATTACTTATCAGCATTTTTTCAAGCTTTACAAAAAGTTGTCTGGTATGACTGGTACTGCTACTACAGAATGAGAAGAATTTGAGAAAATATATGAACTTGAGGTATTGATGATCCCTACTAATAAAAACGTAATTAGGGCGGATAAAAATGATAAAGTTTACTTCAATCAGGTTGGTAAATACAACGCCTTGGCAGATAATATATCCTTTTATCATGAGATATGAGCTCCTTTGCTTATATGAACATCTTCTATAGAAACATCTGAATATGTTTCATCTATGCTTAGAGGTATGACCATACAACATTATGTGCTCAATGCAAAATATCACGAACAAGAAGCTAATATCGTGGCAAGTGCAGGTAAGGAATGAAGTGTAGTTGTTGCTACAAATATGGCTTGAAGGTGAACAGATATTAAATTAGAGAAATGACTTTTGGAAAAATTGTGAGAAAATTATGCAAAATGGATACAAAAACAGCTTAAGTGAAGTACTTATACAAATCAGGATCCTAAATGAGTTTCTGCAGTGATATATTCTGAATCTGAATTTAATTTGCTTATGGATAGTCTTCAATTTCTTTTTAATCTCAAAGACGATGAAATCTCACAGGCTGGTAAATGATGGATTAAGACTTGAGAGATTGAATTAAAAATAAAATTTAACACATCCAAAAAAGATAAAAATACTCCTTTTGCAGAGGTGCTTGTAAAACCTGCTGGTATGGAAGAACCCGAAATTGTTGCTAGAGATTTTCATTTTTGATTACTTATACTTGGTACAGAAAAACATGAATCTAGAAGAATAGATAATCAGCTCAGATGACGTAGTGGTAGACAGTGAGATCCTGGTGCTTCACAATTTTTTGTGGCATTGGATGATACTATTATGAGAAAAATGTGATGAGAAAAGATACAGGCTGTAGCAAAGATGCTTTTGCCTGCCAATGAACTTGAAAATTTGGAACTTACACAATCTCAATTTACTAATTCTATATTGAGAGCTCAAAAACAGATGGAATGATGGCATTTTGGAACTAGAAAGCATTTGTTTGAATATGATAGTGTGATAAATGTCCAAAGACAAAAGATTTATCAAACAAGAGATCAGATAATTTTTGATAGTGAAAAAGATGACAGCGATTTTGATATAATACAAGAGATTAGAGGATTTTTGGATTTTGTGATAGATGAGTATGTTAGAGCAAATACTATAATGACACCATGGAATGTCTTATGACTTATCGAATCTCTAAATACATTGAGCGGTCCTGGATTTACAGAAGAAGAACTTGAATCTTTCCACAAACCTGATGATCTCAAAAGATATGTTTACAACAAATTAAGTAATAATTTTGATCTCAAGCTTACAGGTATAGATAGAGAAAAGATAAAACATATTTTAAAAGATATTTATTTGGAAGTTATTGATAAATATTGGATTAGAAATATAGATGATTTGCAGTATCTTAGAGAAAGAGTTTCTATGTATGGGTATGCGCAACAAGATCCGTTGGTAATGTACAAAAAAGAAGCTTATGAAAAATTCAATAGATTACTTATGGATATCAAACAGGAAACATTGTCTATATATTTCAAATCAGAGTTTGGTGTGTTCAATGATGAAATAGACATTCTGGCACAGATGTGAATAGAATGAGATGATGTAAGTGATATTATACAAACTGCTTCTGCTAATATTAATGAGGAGGATATGCCAAAATCTGTAGAGATAATATCTACTCCAAAACAAGATGAAAACGTGGAAGTAATAGATTATGGATGAGCTAGAGCCAAAGTATTTGAGAAAAATGATGACGTAGAAGTTTTTGAGATAGAGGAGGGAAGCACAAGGTCTATCAATAAAGATATGCCAAAAGTATGACCAAATGATCCATGTCCTTGTGGAAGTGGTAAGAAATATAAGAAATGTTGTGGTAATCCAGCAAACTTCAATAAGTAAAAGAATTTATATAAATAGAAAAACAGGTGACAACGCCTGTTTTTTTGTTGTAAAATATTATGATTATTTTTTGAGATATAGTATTGATTTCCATAAAAATTTTTGTATAAATAAATATTTATAAAAAATTATATTGTATGATTGTTTTAAATTAAATTTCAGCTAGAAATTTTATATAAGAAGATGGTGTATAGACACATAATTATATTTTTTTAGTAATTAAATTTAGTTTAAAATGAATATAACAATAAGGAAAGAACAATCTTATGATTTTAGAATTGTAGAAAATTTAATCAGAGAATCATTTTGGAATTTATACAAACCATGATGTGATGAACATTTTATTGCTCACAAGATGAGGGAGCTTCCCAGTTTTGTCGGCGAACTTGATTTTGTAGCTTGTAAATGAGACAATGTTGTTTGACTTATTATGTATACCAAGGCGAAAGTAATAAATAATAAATGAAAAGATTTTGAGGTATTGTGTATGTGACCATTAGCAGTACTGCCAAACTATCAAAGAAAATGAATAGGTAGTTTGTTGATGAATCATACAAAAGATATTGCTAAAACTTTGGGATACAGAGCAATAATTATTTTTTGAAATCCAGATTATTATCATCGTTTTGGATTTGTAAATGCAGAGAAATATCATATACAAACTTCATGATGAGAAAATTTTGACGCATTTATGGTATTAGAATTATATGAATGAGCATTGAACTGAATTTATTGAAAGTTTTTTGCTGATAAAGTATTTGAAGCTAATCCTGTTGAAGTTGAAGATTTTGATAAATATTTTATTCCAAAACAGAAAAAAAGGACTGCAACACAATTATTTAATAATTAAGTTTTATAAGTAATATCCCCCTTTTATACTCAAATAATCTATTTGGAAAAGATATTTTTGTATAAGAGGGGTTTTTTTATACAAAAAATAAAACATAATATCTGTCTTGAAAAATTATGCTAAATGGTTAATATTGTATAGTATTTAGTAAAAATATTTGAAAATGATGAAACCAACAATATTGAAGACAAAAGAACAGATAGATAAAATTCGTGAAGCTGGTAAATATACCAATGAACTTCTAACTTTGATACAGGATTATTGTAAACCTTGAGTAGCTCTTGAAGATGTAGATTTTTTTGCGAACCATTATCTTTCCTCCCGTAATTTGAAATCGGCATTTAAATGATATCAATGATATCCAGGTTATACATGTTTGTCAGTGAATGATTGTGTGGTTCATGGGATCCCAGATAGATACGTACTCAAACCTTGAGATCTACTCAAGATAGATATGTGAATAGATTACAAATGATGAATATCTGATAGTGCCGTTTCTATAGTAATATGATGATTTGCTGCAAACAAAAAAGGAGCACAGCTTATAGATTCTACCAAAAATGCGTTGGATAATGCATTGCAGTATATTACTATCTGAAATACTGTTCAAGACTTTGGTAGGGCAGTGTACGATACTGTAAGAAAAGATGGGTTTAGAATTATAAAACAGCTTACATGACATTGAGTTGGGGCTAAAGTCCATGAGTGACCTTATATTTATAATCGGCCGGCTCCAGGAACACAATATATTGCTTTTGAAGAAAATATGGTATTGGCACTAGAACCTATTACTGCACTAAAAAGTGAGAAAATTTTCACAAAAGGAAGAAACAACTGGAATCTTTATACTCAATATGGAGATATTTGAGCACAGCGGGAATATACTGTTTGGATCAATTCAAATGGTTATGAGATTCTTTCTGGCTTAATATAATCTTGTTTTAAAAAAAAATTTGTTTAAAATATGATGTAGTTTATTTTATAAAAGAAAATATAAGATGAAAGAACACAAAAAGAAAGATGAAACTCAAAAGTTAACTTCAGAACAATTACTAGAAAAGATAAAAGAGTTAGAATCTCAAAATAATGGGCTAGCTTTGGAATTGGAAAAAACTAAAGAAATTGCTGCGAAGTCACAGTCTCAATATATATCTCTAAAATATGATTTTGACGCTTACATTGCTAGGATCGAAAAAGAGAAATTAAGTTTACAAGAGAGTATTTTTATCAAAAATATAAAAAATATTTTACCGTTTGTGGAAGATTTGAGAAAATCTTTAGAAGCAGTTTCTCCAGAACTCAAAGATAATTCTTCCATCAAATGATTCTCTCTTATGTATGAAAAGTTTATCAAAAAACTTGGTGAAATGTGAGTATTTTTGTTTGACAGTATATGAGAAGAGCCAAACCATGATTTTCATGAACCACTAGGTTTTGAGCAGGTGAGTGATGAAAATAAGTGAAAGATAGTGAGAGAGTATGAAAAATGATTTATCTATAAAAAATGAGATACAGAAATAGTATTAAAAGCAGCCAAAGTAATAGTTTGAAATTAATAATATAAAATAATCTGTAAAAAAGTGTTGATTTTTTTATAAACAAGTTTATATAATTTATTAAGTCTGTTTTACAGATTGTTGGAGTTTAACTTCAAGGATGAGAGTATAAATCCCACATTTTTTGTGGGAGAAATGTAGTAAGCTTTTGATAGAGATGTAATCGACATCCTCTAGGATGTAAATAATAGCCCCCTCAAGCTCCCTCCTCATACACCCTCTCGTCATAGGATCCTGTAGGAAGCAACTTCCCTACTCAACTCCAACCGGCCGGTTGATCCCCAACCGGCCTTCATTTGAAAAATTTTTAAATCATAAATATTGATTAAGATTAACGTATAAAATTTACGTTGATTTTTTTTATAAAAGGGATATTATGTATAGACATTATTAGGGGAGGGATTATGAAAAAGAAGATCCTCATAGGAGTGGGAGTTTTAATTCTGCTTCTGGCTGGGGCGTGGTATGCGTATGTAAACCTGGCTCCCAAATTTTTTTTACTTCGGGATCTGCAAGAGATGGCTAGTGTTGTAGACCAAATATCTGTGACTATAAAGGAGTTGCAAATAGCAAAGGAAGAAAAAGATTTTGTCAAATTAGGTCGTCTTTCCGTAGATCTTGCCAAATTAGGGAAGAGAGTGCGGGAATTGACAAAAAAACTCAAAACCCATGGAGAGCTTTATTTCCAAAGAGTTGAGGAACAAAATTCCACAAAACAATAGTTGTTTTATACACTTACCCTTTTCTCTGGCACCGGTAACTCCGGTGCCAGGATTGTCTTTTATCAATATCGGATTTTAGATTATAGTTATTAACAATGGATGAAATAAATATAATGCAAGCTACGTTAGATGATGTGCCGGATATATTTGATGTAAGCAGACAAACATGGTCAAGTACTTATCAAAGTAAAGAATATAACATTACAGAGCAGGATCAGGTTAAAATAGACGGACCCCAAATGCAGAAAATTATCTTAAAGAGACAAGATGAGATAAAACAGAATCCATGATCATATCGGATTGCCAAGTGTGAAGATAAAATAGTTGGTTATGCATGAGCAAGGAAACATAGAGATCTTAATGAATTATTTGCTATTTATATTTTATCAGAATTTCAAGGTAAAGGCATCTGAAAAAGATTAATAGAAAAAATATTTGAATATCTGTGAAAAGACAAGCCTATCATACTTCAGGTAATTTGATACAATACACAGGCAATAAGTTTTTATCAAAAAAATGGATTTGTGTTTCAAAAAAAACTGCCGGATCGTGAACTCGTGCAGTGAAAGTTTGTTCCGGAGATACAGATGATTTATGATTTTAAGAAACAATAAAAAATGACAAAGTATATATTACATTGATGAAGAACAAGAATTCAAAATGAAAATAATAAAAATTTTTTTAAAGAAATAGTGAAATGATATGATAAACCAAAAATTTTAATAGTTCCTTTTGCTTCTAGAGATGAAGCTGATATCTGTTTAGTTTCAGATAAAAATAAATTTAAACAGTCAGTGCCTGATTTAAATATAGATTACAAGTTGGCTAGTAAAGATACAGACATACTAAAAATGCAGATACAAGACAGCGATATAATTTATTTGCGTGGATGAGATGAAAATCCTTTGTTAGAAGTTTTTTCCAAGATATGAAGGGATCATCTTATAAATCTTTGGGCAGGGAAAACAGTAGTCGGTATAAGTGCAGGGTCTAATTTTTTAGCTAAATATTGTTATGAGACAGATAGAAACCAATTAGAAGAAATGTTTGGTATTTTGGATATCAAGGTTGTATGTCATTACAAATGAGATAAAGAAATTTATAATAAACTTGATAAATTTCACGAAACTTTGCCTGTTTACGCACTTGGAGAAACTGAATTTGAGGTTGTCTTGAAGTAAATAAAATTATCTGAAGAAAATAAGTTTAGCAGCTGTGATAATGCAAATTATTATAAAAAATATTCTGACAAATCATTCTCATTTTTTGACAGCAAGATGTGCTCAAATGTATCATCAAATAAGATTTCATATAAATAGTATTATAGCATATGTATAGTTTATTACTCATCATATAGCAAGTATTATTATAGATGATATAAAGTTAAAAAATAATGGTATTTTTTCACTGGCATTTGCTTCTGTATAAGTCATACCAAACACAAAAACAAAAAGGTATGCCACAAAGATCCCGCCTGCCATACCAAGAAATCCGTCATAAATTGCTGAAAAAAAATATAACAAAAATCATAGTCTAATGTCCAAAACAGGTTTGGTGTTTTCAATTCAAGCTTTCTTTTTCCATAATACCAATGGTAATAAGCAAGCTATGATTATTCAGATTATAATAGAAAGATAGTTTTGATTTATTTTTATAAGCAAGTTTGCTCATATAAGTCATCAGATTATACTCAATATTGTTAGCGGTATTACATATTTGTATATGATTTTCTTTGATTTAAAAAATTTATATATGGTTGATATTATATATCAAAGCTGCCCGAATTTATCAGTAGCTACTGCTACACTCGGAGGCAATCCCAGTAATAAAAGTAACGATATAGAAACTAGAGAACCTCATCCACTACTGATACCTCAAATGATACTGGCTATCACTCCAGCCAAAAATACTATAAAAAAAGTAATCATGTTATTATCAAAAATTAAGTGCATTTATATATATTTTTAGATAAAGTTTATCGCCACGATAATTAACTATATAAGTTGATGTTAGAGTAGTTTTTTTAATCCATTGATTCATAAATCGTATAGATATATTAGTTTTATATTAGTGTTTTTAATATTTTTTTTGAGATGAAAAATTTTATCAGGATTCTTTTCAATTTGGAGTTTTTCGTTAATTCGGTGTAGTGCTCATTTTAATCTTTGTTCTATAAAATAATATATAGAATCAAGTTCTGTTTGATTGAGACAGATATAAGATTTGTATCCTTCCATAAAAATTTTAATAAAATTACTTCTTTTTTCCTGCATAAAAATATCTGCAAAAATCGTTCAAATATCACTGACTAAATAATCATAATGAATATCTCCAAAATCTATAATTCAGGAAATTGTTTTATCATCATCAACTAAAATATTGAGATTTCACAAGTCTCAATGCACTAAAGATTTTCTTAATTTGGTTGTGTCGCAGTTTCATAAATTTTTTTTTGAATAACACCGTTGATATTTTTTTATTCAACTTTTGTAGTTTAATAGATATTGGTGAATAAGTCAGATATTTTTTCATAAGTCATTAGTCAAATCCACAGACATTTCTTCAAGATGGGTTCAATGCATAAATTCGTAAATTGACACCAATCCGAATTCAGAACCAAAAACTGTAGAATCTTTATATAAAATAACTCAAGGGACTTTCAATCAATTTTTTTTTAGATAACTCAAAACATTATTATGAAATTCAATATATCCAATATCTTTTGAAGAAAATATTTTTAAAAATATTCTTCATTTACCGGTTTCTACCAAAAAATTTTGGTTATCAATAGTAAAATCTATTAGATGAAAATTTATTAAATTTCATAATCAATAATTTTGTAATATATATTTTAATTTGTCTGAATCATTCATTTTTTTAATTACTTTCATCTATAGGTTTGGTAAGAGGAAACATTACTACGTCCCTTATATTTTCCTGGGTTGTAAGCAGTGCTACAAGTCTATCAATTCCGCTTCCCCAGCCAGCGATAGGAGGCATACCATGTTCCATAGCTCTGACGTAGTCGTGGTCTACTGCATGAGCTTCTTCATCACCGTGTTCTCTAGCTTCCTGCTGTTTGAGGAATCTCTGCATCTGGTCTACTGGATCTATAAGCTCTGAATAAGCGTTTATTACTTCCCAGCCGTTTACGACAAGCTGGAATCTGTCTACGATTGTGTTGTTGTCGTCGTTTATCCTGGCGAGAGGTGAAAGTTCTACAGGGTGATTTATTACAAATATAGGTTCTATAAGTTTTTTTCTAGCTGTCTTTTTGTATACAAAATCTATGAAATTTCCCCATTCAAGCTTTTCCATTTCTTTGATATCTTCTCTATCAAGTTTATCTTTCAAAATTTCTTTTAATTTTTCTTTAGCTTCTTTTAGATTATTTTGTTTTCGTAGATCTTCCATTTCAGGGAAATAAGGTTTGATAAGATCAAAGATGCTTACCCTAGGCCAAGGTTTACTAAAATCTACTTCTATAGGATTGTTTTCTTTGTCCAAAATAATAAGAGTATGACTTCAGTAGACTTCCTTGAGTAGGTCTTTTATCATTTTTTCTGTAAAATCCATTAAAAATTTATAATCCACATAAGTCCGGTAAAATTCAAGCATAGTAAAATCCTGTAGATGTGATGGATCTACTCATTCATTCCTAAAGCATCTTGCAAATTCAAAAACTTTTTCAAAGCCTGCAGTAATAGCTCTCTTGAGATAAGTCTCCGGTGCTATTCTGAGGAATACGTCCATATCATAAGCGTTGTGTTTGGTCTGAAAAGGTTTTGCTAGAGCTCATGAAGCTTTGTTGCAAAGCACAGGAGTGTCTATTTCGCAGAAATCGTTATTTTCCAAATATTTCCTGATAAATGATATAGTCTGTGTCCTTGTCTTGAATCTAAATTTGGTATTCATTCTAAATTTACAGGCGAGGTATTGTGCTTTCAACACGTCTTTCATCTTTTCAAGAACAAAATCTCTTACTTTGTTTGATTTTACAAATAATTCAAAAAGATATTCGTAGTCCTCATCATCAAAATTAAAATCTTTATTTTTAAATTTTCCAAGTATTTTTGCTCATTCTGGTTCTCCGAGTCTTTCAACTCTAAACTGGATTACTTTGGTAGTTGAGTCAGCAAAACTTTCTTCAGTGCTAAAGATATTTAAGAAAAATTCTTTAAATTTTAAATCCTTAAAAAGAAATTTGAGGTCTGTCTGTTCTCATTGTTCATCACTACTAATCATATCCAGATATCTGTATCTGTAGCGATTTTCTTTATCTTCACCGATACCGTGGAATTTCTCTGGCAAAGGTCTTATGGTTTTGGATAGGAAATACAGACTATTTACAAACAATGTAATCTCTCCGTGCTTGGTAAGGAAAAGATCTCATTCAAGTCAGATAAAATCTCACATATCTATAAATTTTTTGACGAAATCAAAGCTGTCTACAGTGTCAATTTTTTTCTCACCACTAAAAAGACTGAATTTATCCTTAACAAAAGAAATTTGAATATCTCCAGTGAAATCGGATATCTTCATAAATATAAGTTTCCCATGCTCTCTTTGAGAGATTACTCTTCATGCTATTCTAAAATTGTTCCCTGCACCAGAGTTCTCAAGGTCTTCGTAAGATTTAAGGTCTTGGGTGTTTTTTATATCTTTGATATTTATTTTATCTAGAAATTTATCGCTGTAAGGATTGATACCAAGCTCTTTGAGTTCGTTTAATTGCTTAATTCTTAATTCTCTTTCTCCTATTGTCATTTTTTAATTTAAAAAAATAAATCTCCTATTTATAGCCTTTTCTTACTTTTTTTCAACTAAAAATTATTTATAATTTTAACTAAAAAAGATATTGAATTTATTATAAAAAATAGTAGAATTATTTCATATTTATTATGAAAGAAATATATAATGAAGTTTTTATGTAGTGCGTGCCTGCTCGGCGTAAAGTGCCGTTTTGATGGACAGAGTAAACCAAATCAGGAATTGATAGAGTTATTAAAAAATCATACTCTTATACCTGTTTGTCCTGAACAGCTTGGCTGACTTCCCACTCCCAGACATCCATCTGAAATCGTGGATTCAAAATCAAAGAAAGTTGTAAATAAATATTGAGAAGATGTAAGTGCACAATTCGCGACAGGTGCACTTGAGACGTTGAGAATAGCTCAATTGTTGAATCTAGATGGTGCTATACTCAAGGATAAAAGTCCTTCTTGTGGTTGCGGACAGATTTATGACGGCAGTTTTTGAGGAAAACTTGTAAAATGAGATGGTGTTACTGCAGCGTTATTGAAGGCACACGGCGTGAAAGTAGTAACTGAAAATAATATAAAAAATTTAGTAAAATAGAAAAATTTTATATTATTTTTTTGTTTATGATATAATTTGTTCCCATTATGATTTCAAAAAATTTTTTATCTTCTTCTGTAAATTTATTTTTTGGAAAAATCATAACCATTTTCAATTCCCTTTTTTTATCATCATTATAAAGATAGTAATATCTTTCTCAAAAAAAATAATATTTAAATTTATCGTAGCTGTATATATGTATACCACTACCATTTTCTATTTGTAGTTGGTCTTTTGTTATTTTTACAGATATTTCTTTATTTATTTTTTTAATTTTTTTGTAGCTATTGTACCGTCCAAATTGTAATGTTCGCATCAATAATCAAAAGAGAAATATTTGATACCATAATATTTGTTTCTCCCAAATGAATCATACTATAGTCCATATAAGCAAGATAAGAATTATTATTTTAATTATTAAAATAAATTTTTCATTACTAAGACGATTAAAGGTTTCTTTTCGATAGTCTTTATCTATCTCAAATTTAAAAGATATTTCATTCATAAAAAAATTATAAAAATTTTTAAGAAAAAATCAATACTAAAAATGACCATGATTTATAAAAAAATATTTTATTAAAACCATTTTTTTAGCAAAAACCCTTCGATCCAAAGATACAGACCGAAGGGTTTTGATAATAGCAGGAGTAAGTTGTGTAGGCGTTAATAATTGGATGGTTCCTGTTTTCGCGTTTTGTATAAGATGAATAAGGATATCCCAACAAAGATAGGAATGACAATGAACCAATGTGCATTGGAAAAGTCTATCATTGCCTCAAGTCTTATCATTCCAAAACTCAATACGTTGATCCATGCAAAGGTTCCAAAAGCGATCAGTCCTATGAATATGCAGAGCCCGATTGCGACAAAAATGTATCTTGCCAGTATGCACCAGACAACCATGCCTATGATAACGTACCAAAACATTTCTAAATTTACGTCATTCATTGAACCTCTCCTTACTTTATCAGGTAGATATATTGTATTTATTTTCCCCAAAAAATCAATACTTGAGGATAGTATATTATTATCATGTGGTGCAATATACTATTTTTTAAATTTTTTTACTTTGTAAGTGCACGAAATATGAAAACCGCATTGCAGGCGTTATTTTTTTTGGAAAATAAGTTTATCTCTTGTCTTGTCAAAATCTATAAGCACAGTATCTCATTCTTTGATCTTGCCTTCTATGATTTCCATGGAAAGTTCATCAAGCAGATATCTTTGTATAGCTCTGACCAACGGTCTTGCACCAAACACAGGATCCCATCATCTTGCAGCCAAAAATTGTTTAGCCTCATCTGAAAGAGAAAGTTTTATATCTTTGTCTTTGGCAAGAAGTGCTACATAGTATGCTGTTTTTATATCCACTATAGATTTTAATGCATTATTTGAGATAGGATTAAACACTATTATTTCATCAACCCTATTG
The DNA here is from genome assembly GCA_937950065.1 of uncultured bacterium. The sequence continues at coordinate 12,145 of CALFEN010000308.1, forward strand.
ATAAATTCCGGTCTAAAGAACTTTGTAAGCATTCACATCATCTCATTTTCTATTTGATTTCTAAGCAAATCAATTTCTTTCTGTTCAATGTTTGGCTTATCTATGAGAGGTTTCATTTTTCCCATTATCATCTCGCTTCATATATTGGAAGTCATAATAATAATAGTATTCCTAAAATCCACGGTTCTACCTTTACTATCGGTTAATCTTCCATCATCTAATATTTGCAGAAGCACATTAAACACGTCAGGATGAGCTTTTTCTACTTCATCAAAAAGTAATACACTATAAGGTTTCCTCCTTACAGCGTCTGTCAGCTGACCTCATTCATCATATCATACGTAGCCTGGAGGAGATCATATAAGTCTGGCTACAGAATGTTTTTCCATATATTCAGACATATCTATCCTTATCATAGCTTTCTCATCGTTAAATAGAAACTCCGCAATAGTCTTTGCAAGTTGGGTCTTACCTACTCATGTAGGTCAGAGAAATATAAAAGATCATATAGGTCTGTTTGGATCTTTTAGACCGGCTCTGGATCTTCTCACTGCATTTGCTACACTTGAGATAGCGTGATTCTGTCAGACAACTTTTTGCATCAAGTATTTTTCCAAAAAAGCAAGTTTTTCTCTTTCTGTTTCTATCAGTTTGGAAGCCGGTATTCAAGTCCATTTGCTTATTATCATAGCAATATCTTCAGGTTCTACAATGTCTTTTATTATTAATTTACCTTGCTGTTTTAAATCCTCATTTCTTTTTTCAAAATCTGTAAGTTGTTTTTGTAATTGAGGAATTTTACCATATCTTATTTCAGCAACTTTGTTGTAGTCCGTCTGTTTTTCAGCAATACTGGCTTCGTGTTCCAATTTCTGGATTTGTTCTTTGATAGTTTTGACCTCTATGATAAGTTTTCTTTCATCTTCCCATTCAGATTTTTGTTTATTAAATTCTTCATTTTTTTCAGCAAGTTCCTTTTCTATCTGTTTGACTCTGGTATCATTTTTAGTGCTTTTTTCTATGAGTAGAGCTTCTTTTTCTATCTGCAACTGTCTAATTTTTTTATCCAGATTTACCAGATTTTCCGGCATAGAAGTTATTCACATTTTGACACTAGCACCAGCTTCGTCCATTAAGTCTATAGCTTTGTCTGGCAATCTTCTATCTGGTATATATTTCATACTGAGATCTACTGCTGCTATCACGCTGCCATCAGAAATTTTTACACCGTGAT
>CALFEN010000309.1 GCA_937950065.1 uncultured bacterium
ACAGGAGGCAACTGGAATAAGTCTCAAACAAATATCATCTGAATTCATCCAAAAGGTCTTTGATTTTCCAAGACTGTCTGCAAAAATATATCTATACAGTCCATCAAATCAGCTCTTACCATAGAAACTTCGTCTATTATTATCATCTGTAGCTTTTTGTATAGCTCTTTCTTTTTGCTTCTTTGAGCTTGTTCAATAGCAGTTTCTCTAGTTATATCAGGCGTAAATCCAAAGAATGAGTGAATGGTTTGTCATCAGACATTTAGTGCAGCTACTCAAGTAAACGCTATAACAACACTATTTTTTGAACTATTCTCTATAACATATTTTAGCAAAGTTGTTTTTCAGGTTCCTGCTTTTCAAGTCAAGAAAAGATTATCGTTTGAATTATTTATGATACCAAGTGCTTTTTCTCATATCTTATCAAAGACTACCATAGATTGATTTTGAAAATAAAACGGCAATACAAAATATATATACCTTTTTACGAAAAAAGCAAATACTTTGACAAAAAATCTCTAAAAACTTTCTCTTGATTTTGGAGGGAAACAACATATCATATTGGTATTTAACATATAATCCAAATTTCTCATGTCCAGATACTCTCATTCCCAAATCCAACAGTATTTAAACTGTCCATTGGATTACCGTCTTACAAAGATAGATAAGATCAAACCTGATTTACCTGAAGAGAGTTTGCATCTTACTTTGTGAACTTTGGTGCATCAGACTTTGGAGGAATTATACAAAAAAGTTGGTGATATGGTAGTTCCTACTCTTGATTATCTATTGTGATACTACAAAGACTGGCGAGATATGGAATTGAATAATATGTTCCAAAGGAATGATAGAGAAGTTTTTCCTGATGATATGAAAGAAATTTTTTATCATAGATGAATTGAATATATAAAATATTACTACGAAAAATATAAACCTTTTGATCAATGAATAGCGATGAAGACTGAAGAAAGTATATGTTTTCCTATTGATGAAAATATAAATTTCTCTGGTAAGATAGATAGAATGGATATAAACTGAGAAGCTATAACTATTGTAGACTACAAAACAAATAAATCACTACCAAAAGATGGATACGATAGCATAGAAGAACAAATTACACTTTACTGAATATGAGTAAAAAATGATTACTGAAAAAAAATAAATAAAATTATATGAAAAGTTATATATCTACATTTGCAGAGAGAATACGAACGAGAGATTACAGACGAAAAAATAGCAGAGATCAAGACCAAATACTTAAACATAGCAAAAGAGATAGACAATAATGTCCTAAAATATAAATTATGAGATAAAACAGCATTTCCACCAAAACAGAATGCATTTTGCGATAGTTGTATATTCAAATTTATGTGTCCTTTGTTTGCACATTCAGCAGAAATATTTGACGATGAAAAAATGAATTTATGAGAATTTGG
>CALFEN010000310.1 GCA_937950065.1 uncultured bacterium
GTTTTTGGAAATTGTAAGGATGATATTTCCAAAATAACTAATCCTTCTAAAAAAAATGTAGCTATTGTGCAGGCTGTATTACTTTTCTTATGATATAACAGATGAAATTTGAGAATTACTTGAAATTTTGATGAGGCAACTTTGATGGCCTTAACTCAATATCAGACTTTTTCAAATACATATAATTATGAGAATAATTCAAATGGTAAAGGCAAGGTCAATTTTCTCATAACAACAGATGTGCTGCAGAGTTTAGCAAAAGATCTATGAGATTATCAAAAAGCTATAGATAGATGACCTAATAATGGTTTCACTCAAGATAAAATTTCAGCTACAGTGCCTTCGTCCACGTCCCAGGCCGTATGACCGATAGATATAGCTCCGGAAGGTGAAACAAAAACGATAACAATGACTACCAGTCAACTTTCAAATGAAGTTGTTAAAAAATTAAAAGAATCTTGAAATAAAGAATTTGTAGATAAACTTGATAAAGTATTATACAAAAAGTGAGCTGCTTATCAAATGTTATGGTCATTATTACAAAACGATGCAAGTATATATGGTAGTGATAAATACTATGAATGAGTTTCCGGCTGGTTTAGAGAAAGGAGTAGAGCTATAGATACAGCACCTATTTATTCTTGAGACAAAGTAAAAGAAATTATATGAAAAAAACAACAAAAATATCAATATGCTCTCAAAAAAATTCAAGAAGCAATGTTTAAATGAGATTTTACTTTGGCAGAGCAGTGATTTGATTATCTGGATGAATCTGTATTTACTTTGACAAATGAAGAGATCGCTAGTATGATAACAAATTATGAAAGCAATCTTGGCACAGAAGAATATCCATGATGATTTTATATAAAAAAATGAGATATTGAAAGATATAGGCAAAGATTTGATAAATGAGATATTGCTGCTGTATTTGAGTTCTTTTCAGAAGTAATGAAAAATCAGGATTATAGTAATATGATGGTTATTGCTAATTGTAAGGATACAGTAGATACTCTAGATTTTCTCAAAGAAAATATGGTAAATTTACAAAATCCAAATATAGTAAATAAATTTATGGCAGGTAAAAAACTTATACTCTGGTGAAAAAATTTTAATTATCCAACAAATATAGATTATCATGAAATAATAGAGAAATATAGAAAACAAGCAAAATGAAATCCTAATCTTGATGAACTTACTGCTATTATCAAACTTGAGGTATTTAAACAACAGAAACAAGAGATATTATCCAGTTTCGATCCAAAATCCAATGAATATAAAATTTTAAAAAATTTTTATAACGACAAATCTTTTTGGACAGACTTTGAAAGGAATTGAACAAGTTATATAATAAAATGACTCCCACTGGTAGTAATATGAGTTATTTTGTGAGGTGCAGTTTGAATATGAGCGGCTGCATTGGCAGGAGCTATGTGAATAGAATCTACGCTGTGAGCGCTTGGAATATGATTAGCTTCACAGATAGCGATTACTACACCTGCAATGGCTATGATATGATGAACATTGGCTTGAGAAAGTTTTCAAGAGAATCTGTCCAGACTTTGAAATTTTGATATGTGGAAGGAGTCTGCATTATACAATACAATTTTAACTTTGGTTAGCCCAGTTGTTTGAGCACTTAAGCAAAGTATTTTGATAGGTAAACTAGGGAAATGAGCGGCTAGTATGAAATGAGCTAATTTTGTTTTAAAATCTTTTAATCTGGCAAAATTTGCAGGTGATGTATGACTTACAGTAGCTATGGATACTTTAATTTTTGATGGTGAGTTCACCCCTCAAGAATTGGTGAACGCCACTATTTTCGCTTTGGTAAATAGAGCTTCTAATATAAGAAGAGTAGTAAAAAATTGAGAAAAAATTGATTTTGAGTCAATGTGAAAAGCTTTATGAAAGTCTAAATCGGATATAGGTGATAAACCTAGACAGAGGACGAGACCTATAGAAGTTCCTGAAAATTATAGAATACTAGAATTAGAAAATCTTACGTTAGAAAAGATAAAATCGAATACGGATAGTCAGAATGTAAAAATAGTTAAGAGAGTTGAATTGTTAAAGAGAGATTTGGAATTACTAAAAAGAGAAATAGATCTTTCATGAAATAAAGATAAAATTCCTGAATATGAATATAAACAAAATTTACTTTCAAAGACTGAAAAATTGTTGGAGAAATCGTTATGAGTAGATGATTTTTCTTATATTAAAGAACAAAATATATTAAATTCTCTAGATCCTGTTACAAGACAAAATATAGAAACCTTGAATATGCTGGCAAAAGATATTGATAGTATTTTTTGTAAAGATTTGAAACAAAAAGATGCGGATACTCATTCTCAAATGTGAGAAACAATGAAAAAATATTGAGATAAACTTGAAATGTTTAAAAATATGATGTGAGATAGATATAATGAACTTTTACATCTTTTACAAAAACCTGTCAGTGAGACAGACATGAGAAAATTTGAAGAAAAAATTATTCCTCTAAAGCAGGAAATAAATGATTTAACTGCTAGATGAGTAGTTCCTACAGATCCTAAATTAGCTAGAAGACAGGAAGAATTAAATCGTGAATTATATTTATTAAGGAATAAGTACGGAGAAAAAAGAGTTGCTGAATTTTTGCAGAGCTTAAACCAAAGACTGGATAAACAATTTAAAGCTGAAAAACAATGAACTAATGAAAAATCTAAAGAAAATATAGGCTATAGAATATTAGAATTAGAAAATTTGACTGTAGAGCAAATTAAGTTAAATACAGATGCTCAAAATATGAAGATAGTAGAAAGATTGGATTTACTAAAACAAGATATTAAATCTTTGGAAAAACAAGTAAAGAGTTGAGATAAATCAAAACAAATGGAATTATTATACAAAAAAAGTTTAGCTGCAAGGACAGAATCTCTTATAAAAGAAACTTTTGGGGAGGAAAATATTAATTATATCAAGATGAAGAATAAACTCAATTCATTGGGTAAAACTGTAAAAGATGATTTAAACTATCTAAATGCTCTAACTTTAACTATGGACAGGCTTCTTTTTGAACATTTACATACTGTTTTTGAAAAAGGTGATAATTTAGATAATAGTTATATTTTTGGAGAAAATGGAATGTCCAATAAACTTTATATTTATAATAAAAAGTTAGAAAATTTTAAAAAGACACTAGGATCAGATTTTAACGAAGTTTCACAATTTTTGTTGAATCCTATATATGGTAAGGACATAAAACTTCTTGAAAAAGATATTCCCGCTTTAAAACAGACTATTAATATACTTAATATGTTAAAAACACCTGCAAATAATCCACAGATGGTAGCAAAGCAAAGGGAATTAAATAATCATATAGATAATTTAAAGAGATCTTATGGATCAAAAAGAGTAGAAGATCTGATGCATCTTATAGATCAACGAGTATACAAAACAAACACTCGTGCTTCTTGACAGCAATCTCAAGAACAATGATTTGGGAATTCATATCGTGCTAAAGTAGAACGCCCTAAAGAAGCTCAAAAAACTCAAGCACAGACAGAGAGAGAAAGAGTAGATAGAATATCTAGATTATCTTTACAAAAAATTAAAGACGATATGCTGATTTTGAAGAGAGATATAGAAAAAATTTACGGTTCAGATAAAAGTAGATGAGATATAGAAGTAGAAATAAATGAATGTAAAACAACTTTGCAACAAGCGGAAAAGGCATTCAATGAGAATAATTTCTCAAAAGGAACTAGATTTTTTGAATTATGAACAAAAAGAATAGAGGATCTACAAAAAAGTCTTACAATTGTTTATGATAAAGTTCAGGATTATTTTGTATATACTGCTAGACTCAAAGAAATTTGATTGAGTAATGATTTAAAAGATTTAACATTAGACAATAATTCTGTGAATCCTGCTAGATTTAAACAATTTATGAATGAAGTGTCATGATTAAAAGATAAAACTCAACAAATTCAAAAATTAGCTGATAAAGCTGGTAATGTTAAATCTTGAGAAAATAGAATTTATGCTTGATATTAAACAAAATGTGATTTACAACTACTAATGTCCCAGAACAAAAAGATGATTGATACGGAGATGAAAACTCTGTTTTTAAAGTTCCGAGATTTGCGTCTGCAGAAAGTTTTAGTAATCCTACAGACTACGTGAGGCAGTTTTCAGCACCTTCTCCAGAATTGAGCACAGTGAAACAAACTTTGTCAGTTTCACAAAATTTATGATTTAAACTTTTTGAAAATGGCAGAGTAGTGGACTTTGCTATACTAAAATCAGAGATAGACAAACAGCCAAATTTTGATCAAAAACTCGCTAAAATTAAACAAATGCTAGACGCAATGGTAGGAGAAATTGAGATTTATCTCAAAAATTACACAATCATAGCAAATAATAAATCTAGTGCTTGACGTGAAATTTACAAAAGTATGGTGATAATACTTTTACAGTTAAATCTATATACAAATAAAATAGGTCAACAAATGCAGGCACAGTGAATAAGTGAATCTCAAGTATCACAAAAAATAGTGCCATATATGCAGGAATCTTTCAAAATGTTTAATGGTTATAATACTATATTCGCTTTTATAGAAGCAATAGAGAAACCACTTTCTATAGATGATAAACTCAAAGAAATGGAATCTATCCATAAAAAATTTAAAGATTATGCTGCTGCAAAAAATGATTATCTGCAATGACTTATCAGACAGTTTAACAGCACAAACGATGTAAATCAGAAAAAACAGATTTTAGCGGAATTTAGAAAATTTATAGACGGTGATATCAAGACTTATTATTATGAATCTTTAAAAGTTTACAGTGATTACTGGCCACATTTCCAGCCTGCCAAAGTAGATGAATTTTCTGCAAATTTTGAATTTAGTGAAAATGGGAAAAAAAATTTTATTGGTCTAATAACAAAATGATATAATATAGCTACTTCTCTTATGCAAAATGCCAAAGATATTTATGATGATGTAATTGGCGCTCATAATCAAATGTATTACAAACTTTATCCAGAGCAGGAACAGAGTTAAATTCAGTTATTATTAAAGTGATTTTGTTTTAATATCTCAAGTAATCCCATAAAATTGTTAAACCTCTTTATTCATGATTTAAATATAATAATATTTATAGACTTCGCATATGGAATAAGATCCCGTAATTCCTCTCTAATATTTACTTTATTACTTCCAAATAACCCAAGTAAATATATACTATCTTGTGGTCTTTGCGTACAAAGCTTTGTGTCGGCTTCTTCTCTGCCGTTTAAACATCTCAACACAATTTGTGGTACTGAACTTATAAATTCATTTAAATCATCTATAAAAGTTTTTAAGAAATCATCTTCTATTTCTAATTTCTTCAGTAATTGTGCAAGTCAGCTTAATTTTTTTATATCTATAGTTATTTCATATAAAACTCTTTTTTCAAGATAATTTTTAAAATTCTGTTTTTCTTGACAAGACAATCTTTTTAGATTGATTATTTTTCATAAATTGGAAAATCTTGTTTTATCAAGAATTCTTATAAAATCAGGATTTTCAAAGTCTATTTGCATAAAATTAGGTCTCTCTTTTGTTTTACTTTCTCTTTTTGCAGGATTTGTTTCAACTCAACGCATTATAAATATATTAAGTAAAATTACTTAATATATACTTATTTTATATTAATTGTCAATATCTTTTTTTATAGCAGATTTAGTATTTTTTATAAATGACTTGATATATTCCAAATTTTTATTGTATATTTTATTAATGTATTTGTATTCAAATGTGAAATCATTTATTATAGATTTTATCTGATCTTTTGTAATATATCATTCTTTATATTGTTTTATTTTGTATATTACGTATCAATAATCGTTTATAAAACTATCTATAATTTCACTATCTATGCCTATGTTCTTGTAATCTTTTACACTATCAAAAATTATATTATTTAATTTATCAAAGTCAGGATAGTTTTTTTTGATGTAGTTAATAGTAAATTTTTCTTTAAAGCCTTTTCATTCTTGGGGAATATCTTTTTTTGTATCAACTCATGATAGATTTTGGTCTCAAGTATTTATGCTTGTATCATTATTGTTTACTATCCCTGCAGCTCATCATATAGCTCATTCCAGAGATCACTGGTTTAGAGTATATCAGCCACTCCGCCATCAATTTGAAGTTACTCATGGTTGTGTATTATTATTTGAAGTGTTCCCGGTATCTACAGGATCTGTAGGGATTTCGGGGTCTTGTGGATCTATCGGATTTTCAGGTTCTGTTATAGGAGTAGTATTATATATAGCGAATTTACTAAATTTTTTGGTACTTATCATTACTCTGTTGGTGTCATAGTAGTAGCATGAACCTGTAAGTAAATCTTCCATATTACTACATTCATTAATTTCTGTAATTTCTCAATTATGCTGCATAAGTACTTTAGTAG
>CALFEN010000311.1 GCA_937950065.1 uncultured bacterium
TCTATACCTAAATTATGCATATTTTAAAAACATTTCAAGTAGTAATATAGATAAAGTTCCTACAAAGAAGATTTTTGGGATTTATCAGAGACAGATTTTATTGATTTTATACCTACTTCACAGTTATTTTGATAACCGATATTATCTGAAACTCTTCTTATAGCATCGTTTATCTTACCTCATTCCATATTAAGTTCCAAGGTCATTTCTAGTTTGTATTTTTTCGGAGTATATTTTTTTCTTTCTGACATTATTATTTTTGGTTAATATTAAAAAACTATATATACCTATATATTTTTACACGAAAATTTTCAAGTGATTTTTTAGTAAGCTATATCAGATAACTGGAATAAATGTGTGCATTTTTTATTAAAAGATATTGAAAATATCTTTCATTTTAGTATAATTGTTTATTTAATATCGTTTTATTTCAATAATTTTGCATGGGTAATCCTACTGTATTAGATTTATTTTCATGATGCTGAGGATTGTCAGAATGATTTTTTAATCTCCGATATGAATTTGTCTGACATATAGAGATGGATAAAAATGCTTGCGAGACATTGAAGACAAGGATTATGTTCCATTTTTTAAGGCAGAATAATAAATTATCAGAATATCTTGATTTTTTAATATGAAAAAAAACTAGGGATTATTTTGTTGAAAAATATAATTTGCAAAATCAACTCGATAAAGTTTATAATATAGAGATTTCGGATTTTACATATGACGGTATTCTGAAAAAAATCAGATCTAATCTTGGAAAGAGAACTCTCAATTTGATTATCTGATGACCACCATGCCAAACTTATTCCCAAATATGAAGGGCAAGAGTTTGAGAAAAAATAAACCAAGATTCGAGAAATTTTTTATATATTCAGTATGTTAAATTTCTTAAAGATTTACAGCCTGAAATGTTTGTATTTGAAAATGTTCCATGATTAAAAACAGCCTGAAAATGAAAATATTTTTCAGATATAAAGAAGGCTATAAATGAGGTATGATATGAATTTGAAGCAAGAGAACAGTATATGCCTGATTACTGAATTCCACAGAATCGCAAGAGACTGATAATTATCTGATGGAGAAAATGATTAAAAAAGATAAATCACTATCCTAATTTTAGTAGCTTAAAAAAAAGATACAGCTATAAAGTTAATGATTTTCTAAAAGATCTTATACCCATAAATCATGGCTGATGAGAATATATTATGCCATATAAATGAGAAAATAAGCTATTAAACGTTCTGTGAATAAGACAATCTTGGCTAAATTTTGTCACATATCATATTACCAGACCTATAAGAGAATTAGATAGAAAAATTTATAAAATAGCTGTTCAAAAGTATAATAATAAAGAGAAACTTAAATATAATGAATTACCAGAGAATCTTCAGACGCATAAAAATAAAAGTATATTTTTAAATCGTTTTAATGTGGTATCTGGAAATGATTATGTGACAAGTACAATTGTTGCTCACCTTTCATCTGATGGACATTATTACATACACCCTGATATAAAACAGAATCGTTCTATAAGTATTAGAGAGGCAGCTAGGTTGCAGACATTCCCTGATGATTTTCAGTTTGAAGGTTCAAGAACTTCTATATTTAAACAAATATGAAATGCTGTTCCTCCTATGTTTTCAGAGATAGTAGCAAAAAAACTAAGAAGTTATTTTAAAATAGAAACAACTACCAATGAAAAAGATATTTAAACCTCGTTCTAGATTATTACTGCACTTATGAGATAAACTTATGAGAAATGAAAATATAGCAATAGTTGAATTAGTTAAAAATTCTTATGATGCAGGAGCTTTTTGTTGTGATATTGAACTAAATAATGTTGATAATCTAGAAATAGGCGAAATATGTATAAGGGATGATGGAGTTTGAATGACTCCTGAGATAATAGATAAGGTATGGTTGGAACCCTGAACGGATTTTAAAGAATTGCTTATAAAAGAAAATTGACAAACATCGTTTTGATTTGAATTTGATGTCCCTAAAAGAACACCCATATGAGAAAAATGAGTTTGAAGGTTTGGTGTTCATAAACTCTGAAATTACATTGAGATGATCACGAAAAGTAGATTATCAAAAAAAGAGGTTGTAGTTATTATAGATTGGCAAATTTTTGAGAGAGAAAAATATTTAAAAGACGCGTTTATTGATATAATAGAAAGAGAACCTATAAGTTTTTTAAAATGAGAAACATGAACAATTCTAAAAATAAAAAATCTTAAAAAATCATGGGATATGAATAATTACAAAGATTTATATAGGACGATATCTTTATTGAATTCTCCATTTTCTTATCAAGAGTGAGTCATGGATGATCGTTTTGAAGTCAATCTAAAATTAAATTTAGAAAATAAAGAAATTCAGGAAGATTGGCAATCATGATTGTTTGACACTAAATGTATTAAGGGAAAAGCATTATGGAAATTAAATGCAGAAATAGAGTGAAAAGTTATAAAAAGATTTGATTATGAATTTATTCCATATACTTCTATGGATAAATTGGATAAAAGAATGGTGTCTATAGAACATCTGAAAAAATTTAATTTAAATAAATTAAAGGACAGAGATTGAGATTTTGATTTATGAAAATATAATATATGAAATATAACTATTGAAATTTTCTGATATGATTTGTCTCTAAAAATATTAAAATTATGATTAGTTGATACAAAAGTTTTGAGAGACTATCTAACTACGAATTGATGAGTAAGAGTATATAGAGATTGATTGAGAGTATACGATTATTGAGAACCATGAAATGACTGGCTTAATTTAGATAAATTAAGAATTAATGATCCAACAAAACTAATTTGAAATAAAAACATTATCTGAGCAGTTAAATTAGATAGGCGTAAAAGTATGGATCTCACAGAGAAAACTAATAGAGAATGATTTGTGGAAAATGACGCATATAATCTTTTCTTGAGAGCAGTTCGTTTGATTATTAAGTTATTTTCTGAGGAGAGGACTTTAGATAAAACAAAAATAAGAGAATTATATGAAGGATCGGATATAAATGAACCAGTACTTTCTGAAATAGATAAAATTAAAGACTTGATTAACAAAAAATTTGAGAATATTAATGATGAAAATAAAGCGATAATTCAAAATAATATATTGGTTTCTCTTGATAAGATGAAAAAAAATTTTATTGAGACAAGGGATATATTATTAAAGAGTGCATCTGCATGATTAAGTCTTGGGGTAGTTTTACATGAAATTGAAAAAAGGATAAAAACATTAGAATGATTTTTAAATAATGAAGTGAATAGTGAATCAATTAGTAATTTGAGAATTTCTATAAAAAATATTATGGATTTAATTGAGTGATATGCAAAATTGTTAAATACTAATAATAAAAAAACAGTAATACTTTCAAATATTATAAACTGGGCTATATTTAATTGTGAATTTAGGTTCAAAGCTCATAAGATAGAGGTAACTCGTGATTACCTAAATTTTTGAAAGATTGAAATTAACCATGTAGAAAATGTATTAATATGAATGTTGTTAAATATATTTGACAACTCAATTTATTGGCTCAACTTTTATGAAATAGATAAAAAAAAGTTATTTATTACATTAAAAGAATATGATGAAAAAACTATCTGACTCATAGTCGCAGATAATGGGAAATGATTTTCAATCCCATGAGATATGGCTATAAAACCATTCATTTCAAAAAAAATCGGAGGAATGTGATTATGACTTCATATCGTAGATGAAATGATGAAAATAAATGATGGGACATTGATAATTAGAAATTATGAGGAACTATATGATATAATACCAAATGAATTTAAATTCGGAGCGATAATAGAGCTTATATTTACTAAAAATTGATAAAATGGATATAAATAAATTTATAGATTATAACAAAATAATAATTATTGATGACAATAGTGAGGAATGATCTAGAATGAAGAGTGCATTAGAGTCGAAATATATATCTTCCTGTTTTTTCCATATTGATGGATCTAATATAGAAATTCCAAAATTTAATAATATAAGATTGGTATTTTTGGACTTAAATTATCCACAGTCAAATCCCATGTCAGGAAGTAGTATGAATGCTTCAATAGCATTAAGTTATCTCAGTAAATTTATAACATCAAATAGTTTTTATATATTAGTAATATGGTCATCACACACAACTGAAAGTATAAAAGATGCTTTCTTGACACAATTAAATAGACAAAATGAAATAGCTAAACCGTATATTCACATTGAGTTAGACAAAAATGAATATACGAATATAGAGGCAATTATTCAATGAATAAATGATAAATTATCAATATCTGATATATCGTTGTCTCAAATATTTTTTGATTGGGAGAATAAAGTCTGTCAGTGAATTACTGATACAATGTCTAATATTCTTTCAAATAAAGCCAACAATGATATATCAAAGCTATTGAATTCTATGGCTGAAGCCTATTCATGATGAAATCATCCAAATTTAAATACAATAAAAAATTCTCTATTAACATTCAATAGCGTTTTAGAGGATAGCATTTCAAAACTGGTACTATCTTCCAATTATGATGTATATCATCAACTAACGGACTGATCTCTTGATATTGATGAAAAATCTAAAATCAACAGCTTTTTGATGTTTTCCAGAGATGTTTCAAGGTGACCATGATCTATTTTTAAAACGGCAAGTTCTATAATAGATAAAAACAGATTGGTTAATTTTCCTAGTGATCCAAGTATAATAGATATAGCAATAGACATATCAACTTTATGCGATGTCGCTAATAATAAACAACTTTTTTATTATTTATATATTGAGTATTAGTAAAGAAGAAAAATGGAACTGGGAGAGATATAAAAGCAAAAGATTTTGATCATTGTTATAAAATATCCTCAAAAAATTTTTACTATAATGGTGATATATATCAAATTATAATAGATTTAAAATCCAAACAGTCTTTGAAACGATCTAAACCTAAATCTTCACTAGGTTTAGATTTAAAATTGAGAGATAATATTGTTATTGAAATTCAGCATAAGGTATCAGATCACCTTTCAAGACCGTGACATATCCTTTTATAGATATTTTACAATATTTTTTTATCGGATGTTTTGGAAATTTTAATATTTTCCAGCCCTGCTCTTTTAGTATTTTATTAACATTTTTGTCCCCTATGACGTTGTTTTCAATTCTTTTCCTAAAATTAAGATCTAGTTTTTGGTTCTATATAATATACTTTGCATTTATGCCAAAATCATCAGTCTATACATTATATACATAGGGAGTGTAGTATCCCCATATACATAGGGAGTGTAGTATCCCCATATACATAGGGAGTACTCCTTTGATAATGTCTGTACATAGTAACATGTGTTCAAACAGCCCCTCATTTAAGATAATAATCTATTTTTCGTGATGTGTTTTATCTTTAAGTATATCCCATAAATAAGCCTTTTAGAGCTGTATGTATTATTCAATTCATAATAGAATTAATTCTTCTTTTGTTAAAGTAGTCTTGCCTCAAAAATAATTTATGTAAAAATCATAAAAATTAATTTTTTCTTGAAAATTCATATTTTTTATGTATGAATATATGTGTTCAAAAAAGTTTGGGTAATCCCTGAAGTTCAAATCCATTCGCTCGTAAAAGTATTTAAAAATAGATGGAAGCTCAAAACAATGTTTTGAGTTTTTTTATTGTGAAATAAAAAAACTATTTTTTCGAATCACTGATAGGTGAATTGCCAAAATATCTTTTATACTCCCTACTAAATTGTGATTGACTGGAATATCATACATTCTGTGCAGCTTCTTTTACTGAATATCACTCAATATCAAGTAGTACCTTCGCTTTATTTAGACGGATATTCTTTATATATTGTATAGGGGAATATCAGGTCATTGATTTGAAATTACGATGAAATGTAGGTATACTCATATGCATCTGTTTTGCTAATGTTTCTATATCAAAATTTGAATCATATTCAATATGTATTTTTTTTAAAATATTCC
>CALFEN010000312.1 GCA_937950065.1 uncultured bacterium
TTTATATCTAATATATTTCATATACTTCATTCCCCTCTAAAACTTAATTCATCAATAGTTCAACTAGCGATATCTCAAGATAAAGTGACTCAATCAGAATAGTTCATTATAGCGAAGTATTTGACATCATTATTTTTTATAAATGTTTTGATATTTATATTATCAAATATTGAATAATCATTTGTCTTGATATTCTGGATTTTGGACTGTATAGAACTGTCAACTGTATCCAAAGAATCTGAAGTGACTATGCTTTGTACAGGCAGATACTCTGAATTGATTTTGAGCAGTGTATTTACAAGAGTATAATTTGAACCTCATTTTTGCACTTTTGACATTATTTTTTGCAGAACTACATCCAGAGCCTGTGCTGTTTTGGACTGGTCTGTGCTGTTTATTTTCTTGCCATAGTTGGTAATGGCTTTTTGCCATACGCCAGAATACTGTTTGTACAAATCTTGACTGACATAATCGGAGTCATAAGCATTTGCCAAGTTTACAAAACCTGCTAACAAAAACAATCAGGTTATCAAAAATCAATTTTTTGCAATTTTCATAATATATCTTTATAATCTAAAATGTACTTCATTTTATACCAAAGTTTTGTTCAAAATCAATCTTTTTTGACTATATTTTGTTTCTATTTTTGACACTTTTGGACATTTGTAAAAAAAATCTCTTGATTTTGGTATCTTTTTTTGTATACTACTTTGTGACACAAGGAACCTTTTAGAAAATAAAATAAGTCTATGTCTGAAATCACAAGTAAAATCATTTCCCAAATGAGGAAAGGGATGCTGGAATACATAATTCTGTCAACCATAGATAAGTGAGATTATTATGTTTCCGATATCATAGATATCCTCAAAAAGAACAAGCTGATTGTGGTGGAATGAACACTTTATCCACTGTTATCCCGCCTTAAGGATGAGGAATTCATCACTTACTATTGGATAGAGTCCCAAAGTTGACCACCTAGAAAATATTACAAGCTTACCCAAAATTGAAAAGAGACTCTGGAAATAATGCATTCTGCTTGGAAAGAGCTTTCCTTAGCTATTAATAATATTAATAATTTATCTTTATAACAAAATTTAAAAATGGAAAAAATCATATGTGGAATGAAATTTGAACTGCCAAAAAATTGAGCTAAACTTTTGGAAAATTATCTTCAGGAAGTCAAAAATCTTATCAAAGAAAAAAGGCTTAATCAAGATCTTTATAATGATATTGAAAACAGAATGGCCGAAAAGCTTTCTGCTAGTGGTGAAATCACTGATATCGTGATTGTTAACATGCTTAACGACCTTTGAGATGCAAGAGAGATTTTTGGACAGGAGCAAAATTTAGACACGTTTTGTCCAAATAGTGTTGATTGAAAGTATTCTCCAGTTTTACTTTGAGTGTTCTCTTACTTTGCCAATAAGTATGATATCAGCGTTTGGGCTTTGCGTATAGCTTATTTGGTGGTATTGTTTTGATTTTCTACACTCTGACCTGTGTGGTTCTTGCTTAACGTCGTAGTGTATGCAGCCTTGTGAGTCAAGTTCAACAAAGAGATAAATATCAAATGATGATTCAAGTGAGCAGTTGTATCTATATCTGATTTTGTAAAGCTTTGTCTGTCTATCATCTGGAAAGTTATCAAATTCGTTTTCAAGAACTTTTTTATAGTGGTTTTTATGTTTTTTGCTTTTTGTTTTGGTATATCTGCTTTGGTTTTTGGACCAGTGTTTTTGACTGATGTTACTTTGCAAAATCAAATCATGTTCGCTAATGTATCAAATTATTTTACATATTGAGTTATAGCTTGATGACTTGTGCTTTGTGTACTATGAACAGCAGCATTACTCAGCTTT
>CALFEN010000313.1 GCA_937950065.1 uncultured bacterium
TCGTAGACTCAGTGATTTCTGTCTTCCTCGCTCTGGAAAATAAAATCTTTGTCTTCTTTATTTAGTAAAATAACTTCTTTTATTCATTTTACTTCCAAAAGATTTTTTATTTCTTTATCTATAACTTCTTCTTTGTTTAATCCACTTGAAGGAGATGAAATTTCCAAGTATTCTAATTTGTTTCTTTCTTCTTCGGTCAAACTGAGTATGAAGCTTACATACTTGTATATTTTCTCTATTCAAGGTAGATTTTCTGCCAAGAAATCTCAATCAGTTCCTCATCATGATCTCGCAAAAAATGTTCAGTAATCAAACATATAATGTAAGACATTGTTTTTGGAATAGGCGATATCTTTGATGTTTCTAAATAGTATACTCATGTGAAATTTGGAAAAAAATCAGTTTCTTATCTTTATTCATATTTTGTCATTGGTGATGAAAAAATATCATTTTTTCCAGAAAAAATAATCATATAAGACACAGATTATGGCTACTAAAACGAAGATTAGTAGAGTCCATCGTCAGATTATGAAATAAAATATTACTGTCAAAGGCAAATCAATCAAAAGAATCTTTTTTGAGATGTTTTTGATAAGCACGATGATGTGCTGATGTGTCCTAAATAAGATATGGTCGTTGAAGTCTTGCATTTTATTTTTTTAAATATTTAAATTTTCTTTTGCCCAAATACTGAATTCTTCATATTCTTTGTATTTGTAGCAATTTCATCATTTAGCAGTATAGAGATTGTATATATTTGAAGAATTATCTATCATAAGGGTTTTGTTTATGTCTTTTTCTCATATTTTTTCCATTGCAATGTCAAATAATAATCAATTTTTTTCGGTTTTTATATATCAGTAGTCGCAAGAATTTATTATCAATGGAAAGACTTTATCAAGATTATGTTTTTTTATAGTAATAGTATTGAATACATCCATATTGTCTGTTATCAAAGCTATCTTTATTCATTTTTCTCTAAGTGTTAATGCTGTGTCTATGAGTCATTCTTCTATTTGCATTTGTTCCACGCTTTCCAAAAAAAGTTTGTTTAAGAGATTATAGTCAATACCAGTATTTAATGAAATATATTTGTTTACTTTGTCATAAGTAAGAATGTTTTTCATCCATAGGTTTGGTTGGTATATCGCTTTTTCAATTGAAAATACTTTGTTGAATAAATTCATAGATTTCGTTGTGTTCATTTTTTAGATTGCTATAAAAATATTCTCTGCATAAAACTCAGTCAAAATCAAAGAAAATAGAAGTGAATTGCATAATTATATCAGATTATAAATATTTTGATAATACTTATTTTGCTCTGAAACTCAATCCAATATGATGAAAAAAATATAAAAATATTGAATTATTTTTTGCAAATTCAAAAAAATTGATTATAATTATACAGTTGATTATTTACTTACATTGGTATGAAAAAAAAGATATTGCCGTTTTGTATAATACTTTGAATAATTTTTATATTATTTTT
>CALFEN010000314.1 GCA_937950065.1 uncultured bacterium
CTATCATCATTGAATACGACCCTAAAGTTAAATCACTTAATATCCCTATCTTCTCCTCCGAAATTTAATACCTTATCCCCGCCACAGGCGGGGTTTCTATTTTTAGTTAAATATTTATGTATCTAAAATCCTTTTTATATTGATTTTTAATGAAAATTGAGTAATATAAATAAGTGGGGATGTATCGGCTTTGATGGAAGTATCGTATAATAATTGATAGCTACCGCTGGAAGATAGTATCAGGATAAATATCTATCAAATAAAAGTGCAAAAACTTTAAGAATCAGTGCAGCCAGAAGCTATGCTTTTGCTGCCTAAAACAGATCACTAGGATCTAAAAAATGAAAAAAATAAAAAACTGATGCCTGTCTTTGGGCTAAAGTTGCCTACGGGAAAAGTGCACTGACTATGGTAGTAGAGAATTAGTTATTATAACTTTCAGACATGGGTTCAACTCCCATCATCTCCAGACAATCAGAAAAAAAGAAACTTCAATTCAGGTTTTACTTCAAAAGTAAGCCTTTTTTTATTAATAAAAACTATGTTCAAAAATAGAATTTCTGATATTTTCCTTTTTTGAACATAATTAGCTTTTTCATAGTATCTATCTGCCTTTTGAATAAAATCTATGAATGATTGTAATTCTAATATATTATTTCTCTCAGATATATTTATTTCTTTCAGTTCTTTTTCTAATATTTCTATTTTTTTATCCCAATTTTTTATTTGTTCATTGTATACCTCTTTTTCCTGCTCGTTCATTGTTCTTCCGAGCATTTTTTTTATTAATTCTTTTTTCTCTCTCCTGAAAGAGTTTATCCTCACATTTACAGTATTATATTTTTTTGTGTTTTCTTCATTTATTGTATCTATTTTAGTTTTTGCATGATCTATATACATTTCAAATCATTTTTCATCTATTTTAATTTTTCTTAAATATTTTATTATCGCATCTTCTATTATATCAAAAGTTATTTGAGAACCACAATATTTAGATTTTTTATTTGATACTTTAAAAAATATTTGATGAGATTTTACAATATCACTTAATTTTATATTCTTTCAGCTCTTTATTTTCTTATGAAATCTTGCCTTATTAGGTAAATAAAAACTGAAAGGATATCAATCAGAAGTTTTTAATAATCCCCTATCAAGAGGTAAAATTTCTTCACTTTCTTTTTTCAACTCTTTTGGTCTTACTCTAATACTTTTTTTGCTAAGCCTATCATATAATAAATTATATTCCTCTTCCGTTATTAAAGGCTCATAAGATGTATATTCTATATCTCTAAAATCAACCGTAGAATTTCAATGTATATATACTCAATAATAAAAAGTATCTATCCAAACTCTATAAAGCATTTTTGAATTAACTTCTTTTTTATTTCATTTTTTATTTTCTCTAAAATATCAGTTAGCATTTAACCAATTAGCGATATAATTATCTGATTTATTTCAATATATTTTTAAATCAAAGGCCTCCCTCATCAAAAGAAAATATTCAGGATGTGGTGTATATTCTCAATTTTCCTCATCTCTATAATAACCATATTTATACTCTCCCATTGATTTTCACTTTTCAACAGTTTTTTTATTTCATCTATCAATATCTTCAGCTAATTTATCTGAATATTGTTTGGAAAAAACGAACCATATCCCTAACATCATTTTTCAAGAAGCAGTTTTTTCAAAATGAAAATTTGTATATTTTAATGTAATTAGTCCTTTATCAATTAAATTTATTAACTCTCATCATTCCAATACATTTCTAGCCTGTCTATCTGGAGAGTAACTCAAAAGTCATTTAATTTCTCATTTTTTTATCAATGAAATTAATTTTTTTCGTTTTTTTCTTTTTCAAGGGATTTTTCAGGTTTGCTGTTCTTTTATTATAAAAAGATTCCTATATTTTTGATAGATTCATCTACTATCTAAATCTATATCTGTATCTTGTTTTTCTATTTCTAATTCTGTTTCAAAATCTGTAAAATTTTTAGGTCTCGTCTTTATTTTTAATCAATTCATTTCAGCATATTGCATACATTTTTCAATTTGTGAAGGGATAGATTGAACTTGTTTTTCCGAGTTCTCACTACTTGACTTTCTACAATAAATCACATATTCTATTTGCTCATCCATTGTTTTAAATATAAATATAATTATAAAATAATATAAATTATAGATATTTAAAAATAAAAATCAAGTTATGTTAGATAATTTAAATAAAAATAAAAAAAGGGTCTTCCCCAGTTACGGATTAAAATGTTTCAAAATTTTTAATAATT
>CALFEN010000315.1 GCA_937950065.1 uncultured bacterium
GACCACCGAGATCTACACTCTTTCCCTACACGACGCTCTTCCGATCTATGACGCAAATGAAGCAGAAAGACATATTTTGTGAAGGATTTTGTGGCAGCAGACTTTACCTGTTTTGTAATTAAATTTGAAAATAAAAAACACGCATCGCGTGTTTTTTTATTAAGACTAGCGAAATTAATTACGGGGCTTAAATCTATTAAATTTTGAGAACCAATGGTTCTTAAATTTCCCGCGGACATTGTCCGTTATTAATTGCGTTTATATATTTTGTTTCATAAATATCCCTCAATTCCATATTCATAGTTTTTGTTAATTTGTCTTTCCTATCACAATAGCTTTTACTTTGACGGCACGAGTAAGTCAACTTCAACCATTAATCTGACATTGATAACCTACAGTCAATGTTCCAGTACTATTTGCCTTAACAAAGGCTGTTAATATAAAAGGATTCCATGTAGCACTGGACGGGTCATTACTCCATACATCTCATACATTGGATGAATTGGAATCCAGCATAGTGCCATCTCATGATACAAGGACTATCCTAGCATAGTTTGTTTTTCAGGCAGTGCTGTTATATAAATTACCACTCACCATAACCATGACTAGATCTCACTGCTGGACAGCGATATCTGTATTCATAGTAGTATCTGTAGTCCGTGTATTTGTCGTAGTTATACTAAAATCTCAAGTTCTATCTTTATAAGCGTATTTTGGATAGTATGCGGTGTCTACCATAGAGTTCCATTTGCTGCTTTTGAGAGTTTCTCCAGCATTTGTATACATACTCAAGGGATCAACATCAGAGCCTGAAGTTGTAGTACTCCGTGCTTTGATCCCGAAATATGCAGATACAGATAAAACTAAAATAATAATAAAAAAACCGAGTCAGGTTTGAATTCATCTAATAAAGTTTTTCATAGATTTTTATTAAAAATTTAAAGAATATAAAAAATTATAAAAAATAATTTTATAAAATCAATCTTATTTTATTTAATATTGAAAAAAATTTTTTTTTGACTAAAATAAGATATATTTATATTTAATTATAAAAGATGTCTGATAAAAAAGATTTTGAAGATGATTTTATAGAAATTATGATAGATGGTAAGGTAGAGTATATTAACGTAGAAGCTTATCAAATGTGAGAAGTAGATTTTAAATGACGCAAAAAAAAAGAATTTGATAAAACTTGATATAAGACAGATAAACAAATGTCAAAAACTCCCAACGTTGTGGTGAAATGAGTTTTGGACGGAACAATCTTTCAGGTGCTGGACGAAGATATCCAGAGCCCGTCAGATTTTTTTAGTAAGCTTTAGATTAATTGAAATTTTTTGTAAAAATCTTTGTTATATAGATTATAATAAAGGTGGCAATTTATAATATAAAAATTATTGATGTTTTTTTTACCAGTCACTCTAAACGATGACGAAGTAATTGCCAAGATCAAGGATTGAAATAAACAGTATTTTGAAGTGATAACGTGAAGGTACCTTAAAAAGATAGCGAATTATATATTTTGACTGGTAAATTACAATGCTGATATAGTAGAAGATCTTACGCACGAGGTTTTTCTCAAGGTCTGGAATAACTTGGATAAATATGAGTGATGAAATTTTAATGCTCGGATTTATAAGATTGCACATAGTATAGCAGTTAACTATATAGCTAGCAATAATGATGCTCATTTTGACCGTGAAAAAGTAGATAAGTGAAAGGACTTTGATAAAAGTACTATAAACAAGGAATATAAAAGGAAGCTGATTATGCAAATATTGTCCAAGATGGATAAAGATTACAAAGAAGTTATATTATTATATTATTTTGAATGAAAATCTTATGATGAAATAGCACAGATTATGTGAAAACCTAAAAATACAATTTGAACTTATATTAGCAGAGCAAAGACAAAGATTAAAGAAATAGTACAAAACGATGAAACTTTGTTGGAAGCAATAAATCTTTAGATGTTAATATTATAAAAATGAAAAAGATAACCATAGATCAATTGTTTCAAGATATTAATTCTCCTAAATATCATGTGAGTTATAATTTTACCAGAAAAATAGCTAGCATACCTTATGCAGGATCTAGATCTTCTATTTTATAAATTTTTTTTGTTCACTATACATTTTTTCTTCTTTTCATTATATTTTTATCTTTGGCATTATCTATATATATTTTGACACACAATAACATAAAAATG
>CALFEN010000316.1 GCA_937950065.1 uncultured bacterium
TTGCACATTCAGCAGAAATATTTGACGATGAAAAAATGAATTTATGAGAATTTGGAGAAGAAAAAGTAAGAAATATCATAGATAAATACATTGTCCTAAAAGAAAAATCAAAAGAATTGGAGGTGGATCTAAAATTTTACGGAACTGCACTATTGGAATATGCCAACCAAAAAGAGTTTAGTAAATTATACTGAACAAGCAAAAAAATATCTATCACCAGAAGAACAGATTTTAGTATTGATGAACTCAAGAAACAGGAATTATCACAAAGACTTAAAGAATTAAATCTTTTGGATTCTGTGATGGACATTGATTTGAAGAAGATCAAGGAAAAGATAAAAGACTGAGTTCTGAGCAAGGAAGACTTGAAGAATTACATCGTGGAAAAAAGTATAGAATATCTAAACAGAGTAAGCGACAGAAAAAAGGAAGAGAATCCGGACGATGAGATAGGAGAATAAAAAAACATTAATTTATATATTCTTTTTAATAACACTTTGAAAAATAATTATAATAAACTGCAATAAAAAAAGAAAAAATATTATAAAGTAACAAATTATTATATTGAAAATCAAGAAAAGATGTATATAATAAAAAAATATATTTAATAATTGTATATCCTTAGATTTTAAGATATAAAAAATTTGATTAATGAATACTGATACAACTTTCTTTACAAATGAAGATTGACAATCTCTAATAGATAGGTTTAAAGTTTCTCTTCCAAATAACACTAAATTTTTTGATGTTTTGGTCTGATATTTTAGATCAAGTTGATTTTTTCAATTATATGATTCTTTAGAAAAAATAGAAAAAATAAGAATACTAGTATGATTAAATCTAGATAAAAAATCTTTTGAAATTATAGAAACGGTTAAAAAATGAAAAACTGAAATAATAGAAAATTATTGTGACTCTGTAAGTAGTGAATTTGAAAATTGTGAAGATAATATAGATACTGAAAAATGAGTTAGGAAATTTATTGAATTTATATCGTCTAATAAACTTGAAATAAAGATTTATCCAGAGTCTATTCATTCTAAATTATATATAATAAGAAAAGATCAGGATAAAGATCCTGAACATTATTGAAAAATTATTACTGGCTCTTCAAATTTTTCTATGGCTTGATTAAAAACAAATATTGAATTTAATGTGGAATTAAAAGATAAAAGAGATGTTGAGTTTGCTTTGGATAAATTTGAATACTTATGGAAAAGATCTATTGAGGTTACAAAGGATTATATAGATACTATAAAATTTAAAACATGGTTAAATGATGATATTAGTCCTTATGATCTTTATCTTAAATTTCTTTATGAATATTTTTGAGATAGAGTTAATGAAGATAAAAATATTTTGGATAATATTTTTCTTCCAGAATGATTTAAAAAACTTAAATATCAAGAGGATGCTGTAAAAGATGCTTTGAATAAATTGAAAAAATATAATTGAGTATTTATTGCTGATGTGGTTTGATTATGAAAAACTTATATATCAGCCTTGTTATGACAACAATTGTCTTGATGAATACTAATAATTTGTCCTCCTCACTTAAAAGATTATTGGGAACAAACATTTTTGGATTTCAGAGTTCCTTGTAAGGTAGAATCTATATGAAAGATAGAGAAAATTATAGATGAATGACACGATAGATTTCAATATATATTTATTGATGAAGCACATAGGTTCAGAAATGATTGAACAAAATCTTACGAGTATTTAAGACAAATTTGTGTATGAAAAAAAATAATATTAGTATCAGCAACTCCTTTTAATAATAGATTTAACGATTTATATTCTTTAATTACATTATTTCAATCAGGAAGGAACTCTACTATTCCAAATATTAGGAATTTAGAGGTGTTCTTTAAATGATTAGAAAACTATTTGAAGAATATTGATAAAAAAGAAAATTTTGAAGAATATACAGATCAACTTGAAGAAAACTCTAATAAAATAAGAGAAAGGATTCTTAAACCTTTGATGATAAGAAGGACAAGAAAAGAGATTGAAAAGTATTTCAGTGATGATATCAAAAAACAAGGACTTTCTTTTCCAAAAGTTGAAGACCCATACAAGATAATGTATAAATTTGATGATAATCTTGATGAATTATTTAACTGGACTATTGATGCTTTATGAAAGATGAGTTATGCCAGATATACACCTGCTAAATATATCAAGGAAGAAGCAAGAAACAAAGTAAAACAGATAGAAATTATTTGACAAGCAAATTTGAAATGATTTATGAAAACATTGATTGTTAAAAGATTAGAATCAAGTTTTGATGCTTTTCGTAATTCTATAAATAGAATGATATGATCATATAGAAAATTTATAGAAATGTATAAAAATTGAGATATTTATGTTTCAAAAAAAGTAGATGTATATGATTTATTAGAAACTGATTTTAATTGATTATTAGAGTTCGTAGAGAAATGAGATGTAATTAAATATGATAAAGATGATTTTAGAAGTGATGATGAAAAAGACTTTGAAAAGGATCTATACAAAGATTTATGATTGTTAGAAAAAATATATAAAAAATGGTCTGAAATAGATTATGATCCAAAACTTGATGAATTAAAATTATTAATATCAAACGATTTAAAAAACAAACAAGTAATAATTTTTTCAGAGAGTAAAGAAACTGTTGATTATCTTAAAAACAACCTTGAATCATTTTATCCTTGAAAAATTTTAGCTTACTCTTCCCAGTCTGAAGATTCTCTTAAAGATACCATTAAAAGAAATTATGATCCTAATAATAAAAAACAAGAAAATAATATCAAAATACTTATAACAACAGATGTTTTGGCAGAATGAATTAACTTGCATAAATCTAATATTATAATAAACTATGATATTCCTTGGAATCCTACTAGAGTATTACAAAGAATATGAAGAATCAATCGTGTATGAACATCTCATAGAAATATTTATATTTATAATTTTTTCCCAACTGTGCAATCAAATAATGCCATATGATTGGAAGAAAATGTAAAATCTAAGATGGATGCTTTTATAAAACTTTTATGAACAGACGCAAAATATCTTACTGATTCAGAAGAAATTGAATGACATATTTTATTTGATAAATTAAATTCTATTGATTTTTTGACTGGAGAAGAATGAGAAAATATTGAAAAATCAGAATTAAAATATCTAGAATATATAAGAAAAATAAGAGATACAGATCTAGATTTATTTAATAAAATTAAGAAATTACCAAAAAAATCAAGGAGTTGAAGAAAATTGAACTGATACAATAAATTTTTATTAACATTTTTTAGAAAGTGAGATTTTTTGAAAATATATTTTACAGATATGTTTGAGTCCAGAGAATTGTCTTTTGAAAAAGCAATTGATATTCTTGAATGTCAAAAGAATGAGTCTAAACAAAAAATAGATATATCTTGATATTACGAGTTATTATTAAAAAATAAAAATGAATTTAATATGTCTTTAAAAGAGGATGAATCGTTAGAATATACTATTAAAAAATGAAGAAGTAATGAGTCTGAAGTAATATGATTCTTAGAGTTAATAAAAAATAAACCATGATTGATAGAACAAGAAGAGAACTTTTTTATTAATCTTTTAGAATCAATAAGAAGCTGAAATTTACCTACAAAGACATTAAAAGAAGTAAAAAAAAATATGAAAGAAAGTTTTCAATTTGAAAATACTACAATTTTGTATAATAAATTAATCAAACTAATTCCAAATGAATTTTTAAATAAATCAAACTGAGGAATATGAGTAGAAAATAGAATAGAAGTCATATTAAATGAGTATATAATTTAATTATAAAAATAATGATAATGTCAAATATTATACTTGATAAAATCTTTGGAGAAAATAACTGATTTAATCTTGATGATTATAAGGATTTTTTGAATGAAGTTTTTAAACAATATTTCAATGGCAATATATCTTGGAAATTAAAGAGTAACGATAATAAAGAATATCATCTTATTAAATTATGAACATTTGAAGATAATAACTGAGAAAAAATGGATATTCTTGTTATTAAATCTCCTACAAGAACCAAAGTAGAAAGAGCAAGAGTTGAGCAAAGAAAAATATTATCTTACTATCTTAAAAATACTTGAATATTTCAATGAGTAAACAATCTATTAGTAGTGTTTTATTCTGATGATGAAGATTCTAATGACTGGAGATTGTCATTTATAAAGCAAGAGTTTAAACTTGATGAACAAAAAAAGAAGGTAGTAAACGAATTTACTCCTGCCAAGAGAAAGAGTTTCTTGATTGAACAAACAAGTAAAAATAAAACTGTAAAGGATCAATTTAATCCAATTTTGGAACAGAAAGAATCTCCAACAATATCTCAGATAGAATGAATATTCTCAGTGGAAAAAGTGACAAAAGAGTTTTTTCAAGAATATAAAAAATTATATTCCAAACTCAAAGATGAGTTTTCTAATGATAATATATTTAGTTTTATTAATCAAAAATATAATAATTGAGATGAGTATTTTACAGAAAATTTTGTAAAAAAACTTATGGGTCAGATAGTTTTTTTGTATTTCATACAAAAGAAATGATGGTTGTGAGTTTCAAATGATAAAGAGTTTGGTCTATGAGAACAAAATTATATAAGAAAAATTTATGATGAATCTATAAATTGATGAGATTCCAAAAAAGAAAATTGATGAAAATATTTTTTTAACGATTATCTTGAACACTTATTTTATGAGGCACTAAATAGTGATAGAAGAGACAAAAATGATTGGTCAGAATATTTTGGCTGTAGAATTCCTTATTTGAATTGATGATTATTTGAACCAATAAACTGATATGATTGGAGTTGACCTCAAAATACTATTTTGGTTGAAAATAAAATCTTTGGAGAAATTTTGGACAAATTTGATTTGTATAATTTTACTATTTATGAAAATGATCCACTGGAACAAGATGTCGCTGTAGACCCTGAAATGCTTGGAAAGATATTTGAAAATCTGCTTCCAGACAACGAAAGAAAATGAAAAGGTGCTTTTTACACTCCAAGAGAAATAGTGCATTATATGACCAGGGAATCTTTGATAAATCATATTATAACGGATACTTGAATAGAAGAAGAGAAGGTCAGGAAACTATTTGAATATAAAGATGCTATGATTTTTAAAAAAGATAATGATAATAAACTTACAGATAAAGAAAAGTTTGATATATTTGATGAATTTGAACCTTACGCAAAAAATATAGATAAATCACTAGAAAATATAAAAATAGTGGATCCTGCCGTTGGTTCTGGTGCTTTCCCAATGTGATTGCTACAGGAAATTGTATGAATAAGATATTATATTAGAGAAAATATTTTACTGGATGACAGTTTGTCACTGTATAACCTCAAAAAACAAACCCTAGAAAACTGTATTTATGGTGTAGATATTGATCCATGAGCAGTAGAGATTGCTAAACTTAGGTTTTGGTTGTCTTTGGTAGTAGAAAATGATACAGATAAAATTGATCCACTTCCAAACCTTGATTACAAAATAATGCAGGGTAACTCTTTGCTTGAAGATTTGATAATATGAGAAAGTAGTATTTCATTGATAACAGACAAAGATTTGTGATTAAAAAGAACATCAAAAGATAAGGATGCTTATATGAGATGAGCAACTTTGGATTTTTTAAATTTTGATGAATTGTTGAATAAACTCAAATATTTGCATAAGAAATTTTTTAAGGAAACAAATAATATACAAAAAAAGCAAATAAAACTTGAGCTTGATCAGATAGAAAAAGATTTGATTAGAAGAAAGTGTGAGGAAGAAGTAAATAGAATTCAGTCACAAATAGATAATATACAAATCAAATATACATTGTCCTGACAATGATATACAGATAAAGATGCCAAACTTATTGCTAAGTATTTTGATGATATTAGTAAAATCAAGGATGTAGAGAAGAAATTTGAGAAAGACAATATTAGACCATTTTTCCCTTGGAAATTACACTTTGGAGAAATTTTTATAGAGAAATGAGGGTTTGATATTGTAATATGAAATCCACCTTATGTTCAATTACAAAAAGATAACTGATATTTGTGAAAACTATTTGAAAAAGTATGATTCCAAACTTATGCCAAGACAGGAGATATTTACTGATTATTTTATGAATTTAGTTTTCGTCTATTGAAACAATGATGAATATCTACTTTTATTACATCCAATAAATGGATGAGAGCTTGATATGGTCAAAGTTTAAGAAAGTTTTTTGTAAAAAATACAAATCCTTTGATTTTGATAGATTTGTGAGCATGAGTTTTTGAAACAGCAACTGTGGATACAAATATACTTATCTCAAAAAATGAAAAAGTAAAAAATTTTCAACTCAAAGCACTTGATTTGACAAAGCAAAAACAAATCGGAAAAATAGAAGATTACAAAGATAGATTTGTAGAAATAAATAGTTTAACTGATGATGTTTGGAGCATATTAAATCCATTACAGCAGAATATAAAAAATAAAATTGAAAAAATTTGAACACCTCTAAAAGACTGGAATATAAAAATATATAGATGAGTTTTAACTTGATTTAATGAAGCATTTATAATTGACTGAAAGAAAAAAGATGAACTTATCCAAGCTGATCCAAAAAATGCTGAGATAATCAAGCCTATATTGAGAGGTAGAGATATCAGGAAATATTATTGTGATTTCGCTGATTTGTGGTTAATATTTATACCTTGGCATTTCCCATTACATAAGGATCCATTAATTTCTTGAAATTCAAAAGAGGCAGAATTAGAATTTCAAAAACAATATACTGTAATATATAATCATTTATTACAGTATAAGAAACAATTAAGTAATAGAAACAAGGAAGAAACTTGAATTAGATATGAATGGTATGTCCTTCAAAGATGTGCTGCAAGTTATTATGAAGAATTTGAGAAGGATAAGATAGTATGGTCTGAAACTTGACAAAAAATAAAGATGACAATTGCAGAATGATGAATATATCTTGATAAGACTTGTTTTATGTTGATATGAAATCATCTAAAATATATATGCTCAATATTTAATTCAAAAATAATTGATTTTTTTGCTAGATCTAATTTATGTTGATTGTGAGAAAATGGATTAAGTTTAAAAAAAACAGATATGGAATTAATTCCTATTCCACATGTTTCAAAACCTCAGCAAGAACCTTTTATTGATATGGTAGACAAGATTCTTGCTATCACTTCAAAGGAAGACTATAATCCCAAAGACCTAAACAGCGATGATGTCCAGCAAGTGAAGAAGTATGAAAGGCAAATTGATGTGATGGTTTACAAATTATACGAACTTACATACGACGAAGTTTTGGTAGTTGATCCTGAGTTTTGGTTGAGTAAGGAAGAGTATGAGAGTTTTAGTTGGTAAGAAATAATCTCATGCATATTAAAAAAGTAGTAATAGAAAATTTTAAATGCTTTGAATGAAGATTTGTTTTAGAATTAAATGAAGAACTAAATATTATAGTTTGAGATAATGAAGTTTGAAAAACAACGATTTTAGAGGCTATAAACTTGGCTCTTTCTTGATGGATTTATGGAAAATATCTATGAGTAGAATTAAATCAATCATTATTTAATTCTAAAGTTATTAAAGACTATTTAAATAGTTTAAAAACTGACAATATCCTTCCTCTTCCAAAAATTATTATTGAATTACATTTTGAAGATATAGAAAATGATTCTATAAAAGCAGTTTTTGAATGAAATTATAATACAACAAATAAAAAGTCTTGTTGAATTAGATTTGAAATTTGATTTTCTGATTCAGAATTAAATAAGCAACAATATTGAACATTGCTTAAAAATAAGGAAAAAATAAAATCATTACCGATTGAATTTTATGAATATTGATGGATTACTTTTGCAAGGGATAATATAAAACCTAGAAATTTCAATCAATACTTTAGTTCGACCTTTATAGATTCTTCAAATTATCGTTATCAAAATGGTTGTGATACAGAAGTATTAAAAACAATTAGGGAATATCTCGACGAAAAAGAGAGAATAGATATATCAGTAGCTCATAGGCAAATACAAGATAGTTTTTCTAAGCATGACTCAATAACTCCAATTAATAAAAAATTAGAAGATGCTAAATTATCAGATAAAAAAATTTCTTTATCAGTTGAATTAACAACAAAATCAGCTTGGGAAGATTCGTTAACGGTTTATGTTTGAGATAATCCTTTTTCCAATTCTTGAAAATGAGAACAATGTATTATAAAAACAAAACTTGCTTTAAGCACTAAAAAATCTCAAGAATCAAATATTTTACTTATAGAAGAACCTGAAAATCATTTGTCATATTCTAAATTAAATAAATTAATAAATTATATTAGTGAAGAGCATAAAAACAAACAAATAATAATTTCAACTCATAGTAGTTTTGTAGCAAATAAACTTTTATTATGAAATCTAATCTTGTTAAACAAAGATAAAAATAATAAAATAGATAAAACTAAGATAGATAATTTAAAATCAGAAACACAAGATTATTTTAAAAAATTATCTTGATATGATACATTAAGATTAATTTTGTGTAGAAAAGCAATCTTAGTTGAATGACCATCGGATGAATTGATAGTCCAAAGAGCTTATAAAGATATAAAATGAAAATTGCCAATAGAAGATGAAGTCGATATTATTTCTGTCTGAACTTGATTTTTAAGATTCTTGGAGATTGCTGAAAAAATAAAAAAACCTGTTGCTGTCGTCACAGATAATGACTGAAATACTGATGCACTTAAATATAAATATTCTAATTACCTGGACAAAAACCAAAAAGATAATATTAAGATATTTTTTGATAATATTATAGATTCTTGAGACCTAACAATATGAAATAATAATAAGCCTTTTAATTATAATACTCTTGAACCTAAATTATTAAAAGCTAATTCTGACGATATTTCTTTATTTAATAAGATTTTATGAACGAATCATCTTAATATTGATGATTTATATAAATATATGAAAGCTAATAAAACGGATTGTTCATTAAAGATTTTTGATTCTAGTGAAACAATAAATTTTCCACAATATATTTTAGATGCTATAAATTAGGAATATGAACAAAAATAAACTTATTATTGCATCAGCAGGTTCTTGAAAAACAACATATTTGGTTAATGAGGCATTAAAAATAAAAGATGAAAATGTTTTAATAACTACATATACAGAAGCTAATGAAGAAGAAATTAGAAAGAAAATTATGGTTATCAATAAAAAATGATATATCCCTAAAAATATTACTATTAAAACTTGGTTTTCTTTCTTATTACAGCACTGAGTAAGACCATATCAAAGTGCTCTTAATGATGAATTGTTTGATAGAAATATTTGATTTTATCTTTCTGAAGATGGATCTACAACAACATATAGATGAAAAGATGGAAAGACTTATTCATATAGTAAAGATAAAAATTTTTTTCAATATTTTTTTACATCAAAAATTTGATTAAATATTTGTTCTGATACAATTTCGGATTTTATAATAAATTGTAATAATAAAGTAAATAATGAAATAATTGATAGAATATCAAGGATTTTCCCAAACATTTTTATTGATGAAGTTCAAGATTTAGCTTGATGGGATCTTGAAATCATTAAATTATTATTTAAATCAAATTCAAATATTTTATTAGTATGAGATCCAAGACAAGTTACTTATTTAACCCATCAATCATTAAAGTATAAGAAATATAAAAATTGAAAAATAGAGAATTTTTTAAATGATGAATGTAAAAAAATTTGATTTGATATCGATTCTAAAAATTTAAAAAATAGTCATAGAAACAATAAAATAATTTGTGATTTTTCATCAAAATTATTTCCTAATTTTGAAAAAACAGAACCTTGTTTATGTATCAAATGTCATTCTACTTTAATAGAACATCAATGAATTTTTTTAATTAGAAAAAAGGATATAGGTAATTATTGTAAAAAATATAATCCAAATATTTTAAAATGGAGTTGATCAGAATATCCAGAATGGAATTTTTGAAAATCTAAATGATTAACTTTTGATAGAGTATTAATTTATCCAACTACTTGAAAAAATTGAATATTAGAATGGTTAAAAAATAATCAAACTAATTTAACAGATGAAACCAGAGCAAAATTTTATGTAGCCATTACAAGAGCAAAATATAGTGTCTGAATCGTATATGATTATGGAGATAATGAAGAAATTGATGGTATAGATAAACGGGAAAATACTCCTGATGATGAGATTGGAGAATAAAATTATTTGAATATGTTTTCAGTTTCTTCATTATAATTCTGCTGTGTACCTTCCTTTATATGAAATTCTATATTATTTTTTTTACAAAATTCTATTACTTTATTAGCTGTTTCTTCATAGTACTCTTTAATATTAGGATATTTACTATTTTCAGCATTATAGTTCAATTTACCAAAGATTATTTTATCTACAAAAGATATTTTTTTAAGTAATTTATTTATATCTTGTTTAGGATCTAATAAAGGCGTTGGATATGGTTCTATACTTACCCAAGTTTTTAATCAATTATCATGTAGTCTTTTTAATGATTTAACTCTATCTTCATACTCAGATGAATAAGGTTCAAATTTATCATGAAAAGAATTATTTAATGACACTAATGTAATTCAATATTCATTTCCTTCTGAAAATTCATTTGATAATATATCATCAGGATATAAGCCTTTTGTCAATGTTGTTACTTTGATTCAATTTTCATTAAGTTTATTTATTATACTTAATGTAGATTCTAATACTTCAGGGATTATTTCTTTTTTCTGATAATCATACATAAAAGGATCGGTCATAAAACTTAAATGCACAAAATCTATTTCATTTTTATTTTTTAAAATCTCTTTATCTAATAATTCTATAGCATTTGACACAATTTTAATACACCTCCATTCATTATAATCTTTTACTCTTCAAAACCTTTTTGCCATCATAAAAGCATAACAAGGGAATGTACATCAATGTGAACATCAATGAATATGATTAATTGTCCAACTGCCATATTCTACAGCAGACTTATATAACAAGGTATTTCTAGTTAAATATTCTATTTTCATAATATTTTTTTTAAAATAAACTTTCACCTATATAAGGATTTCTTTTTTCACTCTTTTCTTTTTCATATTTAGCAAAACTATCTTTGTAGAATTTAATTACTACATCATCTATAATTTTTGGATTTTTACAAAAATATAATAAGTAATATAATTCATCATTTCTATTGAGATATTTCATAGGAAATGAAGCTACATGATAACCATTGTTTTTAAAGTTTTCAATGTAATAATCAAGATAATTAATTTCTTCACTCAGTACTTCTTTATCAGTGCAGCCTAAAAATTCTTTAGCCGTATCTGATAATTTTTTTATAGTTGTTCATTTTTTCTGAATTATAAATTCTCAAACTTCAAATAAACAATTTGAATCTATTTCTTTTTTTCTAGTTAGTGTTTTAACAGCTCAACATACTCTATCAACTCACATCTTCATATAATTAAAGAAAATATCAGTTATATTAGATAGTTTTAAAATTTTATCCATATTCTCTTTATTCCACTTAATTCAATAAGGATCAATAAAAATAAACAGTGGTGATCGTTTAAAATTTGTAGATATATGAGATAAAATTTTATCTACTTCTAAATTAGAATCAGCATTAATTACTTTAAATTCAACCCTTTCTTTTAAATTATCATCTATATAATTTGTTTTAAAATAATCCATTATTTTTACTAAACATTCAAAATTCTTTTTATTCTCTTCAAATAAATATAAGTGCAATTTTCATTTAAATTGAGATTTAGTATGTCTATTATTTTTTTCTTGTAATTGATGTAGATAAACTAAAGGAGATCATATTTCTATATTTTCATAATTTTCATCAAAATAAATTCATCTTCAAGCAAAAAAATCTACTATAACTAAATCTTCAGGAATTTTTTTATTTATAATTAAGCTATTCCAGACAGTAATCCACATAAAAATAATTTTTTTATATAGGGCTATTTTCGTCTGAGTGTGTAACTTTTTACTTATGTCCCAATCTGGATGATACTTTATCTCATTTTGTATTAAAAAATCTATAAAACTTTTATCTATATCCATTTTATTTTTAATGAAGATAAAATATTAAAATATATTTATTGTTTATAAAATCTAATAAAAATAATTTTACTATTTTTACATAAAAATTCAATATAAATAAAAAGATTTTTATCCTTCTCCGACAAAAATATCCAAGAATGAATCAATTTTTTTAAGTTTGTCCAGATAGTTCTGTTTTTCTTTCATAATTTCTTTCAAATCAGCTAAAATTATTTTTATCTTATCTTTATTAGCTTTTGTTTTTATCTGCTTGAATTTTAATTTTATTGAATTAATTAAAGCCACTTTTTGCTGTTTTTCTGTAGTATTATTTTGTGCTGGCTGGTTATTTTGGGTATCAGTCTTCACATCTACTACTACAAAAGCATCCATTATCTGTCTAGTTGGCTTAGTATAAGTCTTTCAGCCATACATCATCCCAAGACTTCATCAGTTATCCAAAGCTATCGCATTGTAGCAGTCAAAATTTTTTTTGAGATAAGCAGGCAATTCATAAATCGTAAGATTAGAGATATTTCACATATGGACTGTTTTATTATCTGAAGAAGAACAGATAAAACTTTTGGATGATGAATTTCTCATTTTGACATCTATCAGAGATTCACTGTTTGACAAAACATCCTCTCACTCTATCAATAAAACAGGATGATTTGAAATTCAGTAATAAACATCGTCTATTTTTTCATTGTTATACTGCCTGACATATCATCATGCATAGCCTTCGTTGTTCATCACAAACATCGGTTTTCAGTTTTTATCAAAGCCAAACATTCATCTGCTTCACATATCTCAATTAAATTTGAAATACTGTGTTCACTGATAGATTCTATCTGCATTTGTCCGTGTTTGTCAGCCACAATTTGGATAATCTGAGGGACAAAAATAAGCTCAATTTACTCAGGTATCTCATCATTCTTTTTTTACAAGATTTTCAAAGCTGTCTCATCAGGTAAAAGCAACTGAAGTTACAATTTTAGTGGTTCAGTCCAAAACTACTTTGATAACTTTGACTGTCTTACCATCAATAGTTTTGTCTATAAACTCCTTTTTTGCAAAAGAAAATGAGAACCCAAAACAGAATAACATAAAAAGCAGAATAAGTTTTTTCATTTTTTGTATTTAGAATAAAATAGTATAATTATAATAATCAATTTCTGAAAATCAAATATATTTCATACGAGTAGTTCGCCCAGCTTTATAACTAGGATTTAATCATACAACAAGTTCTGTCGTTGTCAAATCCGTCCATAAATCTTTAGATAAAAGACCTTGAATAAGGCAAAGTTTGTCGTAAAAAGTGTATAATTTTGTATGAGAAGTTGTTCTGAAATGATAATATTTTCATACGACATATTCGTCCAGCTTTATAACTGGGATTTAATCATACGA
>CALFEN010000317.1 GCA_937950065.1 uncultured bacterium
CTCTTTCCCTACACGACGCTCTTCCGATCTGTACTATATATTAGCTTGGATCAGGAACTTTCCAAAAAACTTTCAATGATAACAAAATAAAAAATTTATTTAAGCCCGGGATTTTTTGAAGAACGAACTCTTTTCGTTCTTTTTTTTATACTTTTTGGAATAGTTCAAAAAGTAATTTACAAGAGATTTTACAGAGTCCTGTAGTTATTTATTTTATAAATAAAAAATTAGATAAGTAGATAAAATATTTATTACTTTTTTAAAAAATCCTCTCTTTGTTGATCTGTAAAAAAATATTATCTATTTGCTGTTAAACAGAAGAAGATAGTTAAAATTTATGATACTGTTTGGAAATTATATTATATTTAAAGAGATTTGCGAGGTAAATAAGATTTTTATATAGCTTTTAACTCTAAAATTCAAAAACTTTAAATTATAATAAATGAATTATTAAGGGGAAATTTTATTTTAATAGTTTCTTGTTCTCTTTAGTTTACATGAGGACGAAGAAATCTTATAATTGAAAATATGAAAAGTCTTTTATTTTTCAAATTCCAAGTCTATTTATTTTCAAAATTTCAATGTCAAAATTAAAATCATTTGGAGAGGCAAAAACTCTGTCATCTATATAGATGATTTTTTCTTTATATTTTTTATAAATTTTTTTTAAATCTTCTACTTTATTGGCATCTGAAGTAAAAATACATCAGTCCACAAGATTTCTTGCTCAAGAGTGAATAAGTTTTTTTTCTTGAAAATATTTATCTCAATAGGTCAAAATCAACTTCTTTTCTTTATTATTTTTACAGAACGAGATAAAATCATTATATAAAAAATGTTTTGTATTTCTTCGTACAATATCGAATTCTTGTTCTTTGATTCAGCACTTACCAAGTCGCCGTTTGAAATCAAACATTCAGTTATTTACTACCTTGCTATAATTCATATTTTCCTGCAGCATCTTTGGATTTCTTCAGGTATTACAAAAAATATCCATAAAAAAATCTACAAATCAGTTTTTATCAAAAATAGTTTCATCAAAGTCTATTACAAACATCTTTTTTATTTTTATCAGATTCATGGAATAGAGACATTCCAAAATCTTTGTAAATCTAATAACATTACATATATACCAAATCACATAAGTAATATGAAAAATATCATATTTACATAGTTTTCAAATGTAAAATATTTTTCAGGCTTTAATCTAAATATTTTTTGGATCAATATTCACAATGTCCTTCATCAGTCCAAAGCAGGTATCGGTAGTACATTGAATATTCACAATGCTAATGATATCATAGCTGCAAATGAGAGATAATGCAAAAATCCAAAATATTGTAATATAATTTCTCCAACCTTAACCGCTCATATGGGACCTGACATTTTTTCCATAGAACTTTGGATTCTCTGTTTGTTCATAGATACTAGATTTGAAAAGAGTGCTCATAAAAGATGGTAAGTAAGAACTGTTTCTTCTTTCATCTCTATCACTGATACTCACATTGCTGTAACAAAATCAAATTTTATAGGTATCATTTGAGTATCGCCGCTTCAGGAATGAATTATATTTAATAGACAACTGTCCGGTGGACAAGTTATGTTTTTATCTATTTGCTGGTCTCATCTTTGAATTTTTAAATCAAAGGATTTCCCATAATTGTCTTTTAGAAGCGTTCATATATTTAGGCTATCTACAGGATTATTGTTTATAGTCAAAAAAATATCTCACGAAAGAATATCATTTTTGGCTGCCAAACCGTTGGGTGATACATCAATCACTTCTAATGGTACTGCTATGGATTTGCCTGTCAAGAATCACTGTTGTGTCAGGAATTCTTCTGTAGGCATTAAGTAACTGTGTGTTTCAACTGGTAGGGCGTTTTTGGGAAGTAATTGCATAGGTTTTATTCATATGGTGAATATTATTGTGAATAAAATCCATGCAAAAACCAAGTTCATACTAATTCATGCTAACAATATGGTAAGTTTTTTCCATATATTTACTCACATGAAACTATCAGGAGCATTGAATTCTTCTTCATTTTCTGGAGATTCTCATTTTAGTCTGACAAATCATCAAAGTGGAATCCAGTTTATAGTGTATTCGGTTCAACTTTTATCTGTATAAAACTTAAATGCTCTTGGAGGTATGCCAAACCCAAATTCCAATACTTTTACTCAAGCTTTTTTGGCTGCTATAAAGTGTCCTAATTCGTGTATTAGTATCAATACAACAAAAAGAAGTATTCATATGATTATAAATAATATTTGCATAGTGTATTTTGTTTAATTAATAATTTTTTTTTAGGTATTTTTGCTAAATATAAGAATAATTATAAAAATATTGTCAAAAAAAACAATAGTTTTTTGAATAAAATAGCAAAATGTTTACAAAACATTTACTTTTATTTTTATTTATTTTATAAGTTTATTCAATCTTTACAAAAGAATAATTAAATTTTGTCATTGTTTTTATGCGATTAATAATTTTAGTAGGCTTTTTTGTTAAGTAAATATATGGCACAGTTTTAATTTTATCTAAAAATTTGAACTAAAATAGAGTAGAGATTAATTTATTTCGTCTAACAGAATTTTGAAACGCTTACGAGTTGTTTATTAATACTGATTTATTTAGATGGGTTTACTATTGTTACATTGGATTCTGTTTTGGACGCATTTTTTTTGGGGAAATATATTATATATTTTATAAAACTAAAAAACAGACAGGCGTTTATTTTTTGTAAATAGAAAAATAAAAGAATAATTATTATTTAATCTAATAAAATTTTGACAAAAAAATTTTTTTTAATATAATAAATAAAAGGAATTTTAAAAAAATAAAAACAAAAAAATGACAGCTCAAAATTATATTGATAATGAAGTTTGAAATATAATAAAGTTTTATAGGCATATTTCCAGATTTCTTTTTTGAAGTGGAATATATATTGTTCTTATAGTTCTTTCAGCTTTATTTGTTTTCTTTATAATTGGTGAAATCCAGATAAACCTTGGTTGAGATATAATTTCCGGGATCTCTTTGTGACAAGTTAAATCAAAAGATTTGATAAGTGCAAACAAAATGGAGATATTAAATAATTATAAGAAAGACGGAGTAAAGTATGAAATATTATGATGATATATTTTTTGAGGTAGTGGGCAGACATATTCTTATAATAATTTGTCTTCTATAAATAAAATAGTATTGCCATATAGATTTTATGTAGACAAAGAGACTTTGTCGCAATATTCAAGCTTAAAAAATACAGATATGAAATTCCTTTTGGATTTTGTGCTGAAAAATATTTTGTTGAAGAATCCTACAGATGACGATTCTGTAGATGTACAGGACCAATGAGTGAAGTCACTTACCAATGACGACATCTCTAAAACATTTAATTTGATATGCTTGGATAGTTTCGTTGTTACTCCATTTTGTCAATTAGAAATAGATAATTATTTGAATAACGTATCTTTTTATGATTTGTCAAAAGATATGGTTTGAGTGAGAAAGATTTATAATAAATTACGTAGTAAATGATATAAAGATGCTGTTTGTAAGTCATATCAAAACTATACAAATTTTGCACTTGATTTTAATGATAGTTTTTATTCTATATTTCAGGATTGTGGCGGCGAATATTTATCAAATTATCAGTTGTCAAAAGATTTTAATAATATAAATCAGAATATTATATCCAATTCACTTGATAATAAGCTTTATTCAACTCAATCATTGAATGCCTATAAACTACTTTCTTTTCAGAAATTGATATATGTAAACTACGAATATGGAAAAAACTTTAACGTAGATTTGATTTGAGTTTATCTGTCTTTTGTTTCTAATCTTCTTTCAGAGCAGAAAATCTGAGATCCGTATTATGATATTATATATCTTTATGATAATTTCTATTTATCACAGGTAATCAACGTTCAAAAGAGTAATAGTAATCAGAAAATATCAGATGCTATACCTAAATTAACAGAAAAAATAACAAGTACAAATAAATGAGATGGAGTTTTTATAGATAAATGACTGGAAAAGCTTATAAAAAATAAAAAATTGATAGAATTGTCAAATAAAAGTACTTCTATCTCTGTGGGCCCTTCTCAAGAGGTTTTCCCTATAAATAAATTTCAGTCTTTGATTAATTCTTTGGATGGGTACTATGCTACTACTATAAAAATGGAAGACAAAGATAATACTATATATTATGCTAAATGAACTTTGGAGAAGAGTTTTTCTACAGAATGAACTAATACTAAATCAATAGTCATAAAGATTGATTTGTATTATAAATATGACTGAAATAGTTTTCATATGCAAAACGTGAAAGTTTCTGACTACCCTGATTTGGAGAAGGTTATTAATCAGAGGATAAAAAAGAAATTTGATTTTGATTTTTCTGATATCCTTGAAATTGTTAGAATATTTCCTTTGGAAAAGAATGTTTCAGTATCTTTTTGTAATAGAATTCAGGGATTGGATTTTGTGTGAGGAGAGCGTCCGGAAGTAAGAAATTGTTCTGAAAGTGATCTTGTTTTGTCCAGAGAAGAGATTACTTATACTTTCCATTTTAATGATGAAATATTGGATATTAATTCTATACAGATAAGTGATCTAGGAGTCCAGCAACAGGTCTATAATAGTTTGAGTTGAAATACTAATATAATAAAGGATACTTTCCTTAATATCCTACCGACATTATTGAACTTTAAGGCGGAGCAATCTGCAGATGAAGAAGTAAATGATATAATAATTATAAAATTGAAAATAAGATCATATCTATGAATTGAACTTGATGATATTGCAAAAAAAGATGACAAAAATTATCATTTGAAATTTTCATTAAATTCTTATCAGATGGAATGTGATATTAATAAATCAGAAAATTATAGATTATATAATCTTACTATATTTGGATGACAAAAAAGTTATAATCTTCAGAAATTTTCGTTAAATCTATTGGATAGTGAGAAGACAAAAATAAATAAATTTAGATTGGATCCTATATGATATATCAAAGAATACTTAAAGTAAATTTTTATAATTTGTTTATACACTGATATTTTTTAATAGTTTTTGCTTATTCTATTTTTCTCCTTGCATCTAAAATTTTCAAATAATTTTCTGAAAATTTAAATAAGATTACTTAATTATAAAATCTGGATTTATTGTTTAGTCGTAATATTTGGCTGGATAATATAAATAGGTTGTACGTGATTGCTTGGGCTTATTCACATATTTTTGATATCTACTTTGTTTGTTTTATTTCTAAAATTTAATAATAGAGTTTGTCAATCAAAGTCGATGTTTATCCTATCGTCGATGTCTTCGAAAGTCTGGTCTAAAAATAGATCTCATTTATTTTTTAGTCAGATATCTGAGGCACTGACTTGATCGTAGCTTTGAGATTGGAAATCAAAATTCCAATAGTTTTTTGTCTGTCAGATATATAGTAGTCATTTAGACGGTAGTAAGTTTTGCTTTACAAAAAGAGAATACAAATCAATTTTTGAAATATTAAATATCTCTATTTGGTTTTTGTATAAAAAATTTAACATATTTATACACAAAGTTCATACTCTGATGGAGGTAAAAGATCCTGGTCAGTTTACTATAAATATTTTGGAATAAAAATTTTTACCAAAAATATCTTTCAAAGTATTTGGCAGAGTTCTTTCAAGGTTTCTTTTTTCAAGAATTATTTTTTTTCATCATCAGATTATTATTATCTTATCTAGCGATAAATTCACAAAAAGCATAAAAAAAAGTTAGTAATTAAAAATTATCATTGCACGAACGTTTCTATTAGTTTGATAATGGCGTAACTAAAAATAACCAATAATAGTCATATTACAGAGTATTTAATTCATTGTTTTCATTTGTTAGCCTGTCATTGATCTGCACCAGCTGTGATAAATATTATACCGGATATGACTAATGACACTACAATTATTGTTCATATAAAGAAAGTTGTTCATTCTATTACGTCTTGTACAAAAACGTCAGGATCATTATCTGCATTTCATTCTCTGATGTGCAGAGTATCATATATTTTGAGGCTACAGCTTCATTTGGTTATTTTGTCTGAATCGCAATCTATCCCAGCATTGTCTGAATCTGCCAGTATTATTTGATTTTCTAGGGTTCAATTTTCCATTTTTATATATATCTTATAAAAGATTTTATATATTTTAAAGATTTCTATAAAAAATTCAAATAAATTATGAAAAATTATTTGATTTTGTTTCAATATTCATTATAAAAAAGATATTTGATTTTAGAAAGTTAATGTCGTAATGAGAATACCAGAATTTGCTATACCTCTTATAGTTGCTTTTATTAT
>CALFEN010000318.1 GCA_937950065.1 uncultured bacterium
GACCAGAAACATATCGTTTAGTTTTGTGCAAATATCTATATATAGCATTTTCTTGGGAAAATTCAAGCTATTGTCCCGGTATTTTTTGATATACCAGCCAAAATCATAAGAGTTTAAAGAAAAATCAATGTTTTGTTCTCTGATAATGTCATGTATCTCATATTTGCTAAATCAGCCCAAAAGTCTGCTATATTGATCGTATTCATTTAGTCATAGAAGTAAGATATATTTACCAAAACTATGTTTCTTAAAAATTCTTCGTAAAGGTATAAAAATTTTTTCCCTTAACTTTAATGGCAATATTTTATTTATCTTTTCGAGATAATAAACTCGCTTAAAATGTTTGTATCCAAAAAATGCTTCATCTCATCCATCTCATGTAAAGGCCACTATAGCTCCAAGCTGTCTGGATTTTTTATTTACAAAATAAGTGGGGATAGAGGAGTTGTCTCCAAACGGCTGGTCAAACTGCAAAAAAATTTCATTTATCATATTTTCATTTATTTCCACGTCCTGGATAGTAAGTTTTTTTATATTTAACTGCTGAATAATTTCTTTTTCTTCAGAGCCCGGGAAATTGCAGAATATTTTTTTTACTTTGGCTTTATTTTTATCCAAAAAATAATTGATAGTATTGGAATCTACGCCGGAGCTGAGAAATAGTCATATAGGCACGTCCGCCATAAGTCTTTTGGTGATAGCGTCGTTTATCAAGTTTTCCAGTTTATCATAATCTATATCTTTTGTCTCTTTTACTTTACTCTTGAGGTCTCGGTATTTGTAATGTTCTATTATCTTGTGCTGATCTATGCTGTAAATAAGGTTGGTAGCGCTGTCCAGTGTTTGTATCTGTTCATAGATAGTCCGAGGTGTCGGAATATATCTGTAATACAAAAAATCTATAATAGATTCTTTTCTCTGGGTAAGTTTTAAATTATTTTCTTCAAAAAAAGTTTTTATAGCTTTTATCTCGGAAGAGAAAACAAAAACACTTTCAGTCATAGCATAGTAAAAAGGTTTTTAGATCGGAAGAGCACACGTCTGAACTCCAGTCACTAGCTTACCTCGTAT
>CALFEN010000319.1 GCA_937950065.1 uncultured bacterium
TATTCAAACGTTTGTCTCCATACAAAATGTCTCATAATACGGGGAATCCTTTGTTTGCTAGATGTACTCTGATTTGATGCATCCTGCCTGTAAGAATTTTTACTTCGAGTAATGATATTTCTCAAAGCTCTAGATCTTTTCGGGATTTTATAGTCTGAACGATAGTTTGTGCAGAGGATCATGTTTTGTCTACTATAGTTAGAGATTTTCATACTCTGTCATCAAACCTTGTAAGTAGATTCTCTTTTATTTCCATTTTATCAGGAGTTCTTTCTCTTACAATTGTTATATATTTTTTTTGTGTCTTTCTAGTTTTTATAAGTTCGTTTAGATATTTGAGCGCTTCGTAGTTTTTGGCTCAAACTATTATTCAACTGGTATCTTTGTCTAGTCTAAAGCAAAAGGCAGGTTTGAACGTATCAGATTGCACTCATACATATTGTTGCAATATATCTACAAGAGATAAGTCATTATTATGTTTTTCTCAAGGCTGGGATACTATACCGGCTGGTTTGTCTCGGAAAATCCGGTTTTCATCTTCTCGAATTATTTGCTTTTTTATTTCCTTGATGTCTATATCTACTTTTTTTGCTTCTTTATCTCTCATAAGATCTAAAGGATTTTTTTGTTCAAACTTATCTATTTCAAAAGAT
The DNA here is from genome assembly GCA_937950065.1 of uncultured bacterium. The sequence goes on from CALFEN010000319.1 coordinate 654, forward strand.
ATTGAGTCTCACAGTTCCAAGATATAGTTCTCCGAAGCTTTTTTATTATTTATTTTTATAGATCATTTCCTTATCCAAGAATATATCTCGTTTAGCTTTATTTCCGGAGTTTTTTTGAAGTATTTTCTCAAAAATCTATCAAATCTTTGTCATGATTCATTTATTCAAATTTTTATTTGCATGTATTTTCCTTTGTATAAATACTTTCTTATACATTTTTTGTCTATAATTTCAATATAATCTAAATAAAAAGTATTAAATGAAAAAAATTTATGCCTATTTGTTTGACTTATGTATAAACTAATTTATCTGTTTGTTATCTCCTAAACCAATTTACTTTTATGTTAATTCCTTATAAATTAATATTGATTTTTTTAAAAAAATATTTATAGTGCTTAATTAGTTTTTAATATATTAATATTTTTTTATGCACCAAAAGGAGATAGAAGTAAAAAGTAGTTTATGATTATCATTAAATGAGATTTCTATGATGGTGACTTATATCTCTCAAGTAGGAAGAGATATCTGTGATACTATATGTTGAACAGCTAATAATATTATAAGGATAAGTCATTTTGATAAGAGTCAGGATGATATAGAAATTTTTGGAAAAGATTTTTTGTGAAAGATTTTAACTTTTATAAAACAAGTTAAAGAATGAACTTTTGATAAAGAAAAAAATAAATATATTTTGCAAAAGTTATTTGAGGATATGTGATATTTTTTTGAGCAAGAATTTCTTTTTTATAAGGAAATGGAAATAAAATTAGAAGATTTCCTTTCACAAAAAATGGCTCAAAAAGATGATATTGTCGATAAAAAGACTAAAAAAATGGTAAGTTTGTGACAGATTCAGGCTATTCAGCTTGAACCCATAAAAATAGGGACAAATATAAACTCAAATGAAAGAATACTGTCTCAATATTACGAAATATCAGAGATTAAAGAACAATTGAGTCTTTGTAGGCTTAGAAAAAAAATATTAATAGACATTCTCCAAATGTTGTATTCTAGTAAGATAGTAGCTCCTAATGAAGAAGTCTTGGATTCTGATGAATTATTTAATGGCTTAAAAATTCAAGAGTTGGATTTAGATATTTGAGATATGTCTTTTCAAAAGATTTGGCATGTACAAAATAGAGAACCTGAAGTCTGGGAACAGGAGGATAGATCTCCAACGCAAGAAGAGATTATATTGTTTTGTGAGAAGGTTTGAATAAATTATCAGATAAAGATAATAGATATTTTACCAGAACAGAGAAAAATACATATATCTATAAAAAAAATAAATAATACAAAGATTATTATGGACTTTCTTTGGTTTTTAGAAAAAGTTTTGGGAAATTATAATCTAAAAATAATTTTATCTCTAATTGATTAATCTATAAAATTATGAAAAATATATGTACACCGATAGATGTTGATGAGAGGAAAATAAATCAGTTGACAATAGATCTTAATGTAATGTTACTTATATTTTATAAATATTGATTAAATTTGTTAGATACTGTAATTATTAGGAGAGGAGAAGTTTCCTTTTATGTTACTGAATTAACTAAAAAACAACGTGAAAACCTTGTTTTAGCCATAAATGATATAAATTTTATTTTAAAAACAGATTATTAATTATATATTCAGTTTGATTTTTTATTATAAATCATTAATCTTATATTTATAAATAATTTTATAGTAATTGACAAAAGATACTGTGTTTTTTATATTGATGGGTATCAGAATATTGTTTGTTTTATAAATTAAATAAATTAAAGATGTCAGAGAATAAAGATCTTTATCACTCAAGAGATTTTTTTGATATGGTATTAAATTCTTTCAAATGGTTTTTCCAAAATCGAAAAATGGTACGGTTGTCTTTGTCATATGCTGTTATAATGATTGTTGTTATATTGGCATTTGTGGTCTCCTTTATATTTATTATATCAAATATGCATATAGGTGATATAGTGTCTACAATTCAATATTTGAGAAATTCTAATTCCCATGAGGTTGCTCAAATGCTAAAGCCATTAATGACTCCTATGTTTCTTATTACAATGATATGTTTTGTTTGTTTGTTTTTTATAGTCTTTTTTGTTTTGGGAGCAGTAACTGCTATATCTTATATCAAATACATAAAAGATGTTATAGATTGAAAAAATAATAGAATAAAGGAACTTATAATATTTTGATTTTCTAAAATAGGTTACTATTTCGCTATAATGCGGCATGGTCTCAAATATTATATAGGTTATTTTCTTATATTTTTGGTTTCCCCTATATTTATAATGTTAAATAGCGATTATTGAGTATTAATAGCCATAGCTTTATTCTTTATATGATATATTTGACTTATAGTAGCTTACTACAAATTAATATTTAGTCTGATAATATGAATTGCAGAGGATAAATCAGCTCAAGAGTCTGTAGATTTATCTATAAAAATAACATATTGAAGAAAGTGGTCTATATTTTTTAATATATTATGAATATGAATAATTTTATGAGTTATCTTATCCCTTCCAAATCGGTTATGATTGAGAAAAATTCCTGTATTGTATGATTTGTGGACTATATTGTGAAATCTTATAATGCCATTGATAATTGCTATCTTTAAATATTTATTATATTTGGATTGTAAGAGAAAATCCGATGCTACTATTGAAAAATCAACTTCTTCTGCTGATATTCTTTAATATTTTCTAGTTTTTAAAAAATTTGGATAAAGACTTATATGTTAATGTTAAATAGTAATATTATCGTTATTTAAGTTTTTGTTAGTTAGTTTTTTTATCATATTTATAATATTTTCTGAATATTTTTTATTTTGATATTTGTTACAATATTTTTATAGATTTATAATTAATTTATTGTCTTTGTAGATGGCAGCCTCTAGGCGGACCTAGAGGCTGGTTTTAGTTTTGAGCAAAGGAGTTTTACTCTTCCCAGGCTGCATATAGACTAATGTACGGCGCCAGTTTGTTTATATCAACCCTGGCGTTAGCATTAAAAAATCCTTGTCTTTCAAGATTTGAGGCAAGAGTTTCGTTGATGTTTGCCCAGACCCAGATCCTGTTCTCTTCGTTAAGGAACTTTATAAGTTCTGGGGTCTTTTCCACCAGCTCCAGACGAAGAGCTTCACATAGGTTTGTGAATAGGTCATTAAATGCTTGGTTTTCACCTTCTATTGCTGATATCAACGCCTCTCTGACTTCCTCTTCCAGAAGCATAAGATCCCTCCCCAGGCTTGTATGCTGGTCTTTTATTGTTTTTGGACGGAGTTCCGTTTGGGTCTTTTAAGATCGATATGAAACACTCCTATTTTGGTAAATTGTTCCAATTGATCATTGTCTATCTGTGAGATAAACCATTCTTTATTTCTTTGGTCCAAGAACCTGATACATTCCAGATGCTTCAGCAAGAAAGAAAGTTTTGTTTTATCATCCATAGTATCCAAGAATTCATTAAATGGCTGGATATCACCATTTTGGGCTGCGAGCAATGTCATACTTTTTTTATTTGCCATAGAAGTTTGTCTCCTCCATTTTGAGCTGGGAGTTATATATATTTAAATTTATTTTCAAATCAACATATTTTTTGTTATTTATATCTTGAAAAATTAATCATTTTTGATAAAATGCCTTTATTATTATTAATTATAGAAAATGAAATTGATTTCACGAAATGTAAACTGACTTAGAGCAACTAATCAAAATGGTTATTTTTTGCCATTTATAGAAAAATATAAGCCGGACATATTGTGCTTGCAGGAGACAAAGTCCTGGAGATCTCAACTTCCTTATGAACTTAAGTATATCAATGGTTATCAGTGATATTTTGCGGAATGTTATAAAAAATGATATTCATGAGTGGGTATTTATACAATAGTTACTCCTCTAGATATTCAGCCTTGATTTTGAATTGCAAGATTTGACGAAGAATGAAGAACTATAATGGCGGATTATGGAGATTTTATATTATTTAATGTATATTTCCCAAACTGATGAATGTGAGAGGAAAGGCTAAAATATAAATTTGATTTTTATGAAGAGTTTTTGAATTTAATGAAGGCTTTGCTTGCCCAATGAAAAAATATTATAATCTGTGGAGACGTGAATACAGCTCATACAGAAATAGATCTCGCCAGACCAAAAGAAAATGAAAAGAATACAGGGTTTTTGCCCGAGGAGAGAGCTTGGATAGATAAATTACTTGAAGCCTGATTTATAGATACTTTCCGTGTATTTCACAAAGAATGATGAAACTATACTTACCGAGATATGAAAACTTCAGCAAAAGTAAGAAATAGCGGTTGGAGATTGGATTATTTTTTTATATCCAACTGATTGAAAGATCGTTTAAAAGATGCCTTTATATTAAGA
>CALFEN010000320.1 GCA_937950065.1 uncultured bacterium
TGGAAATAAGTTGGTATTTGTGGGAACAGATACTTTCAGACTTGCTGAATATAAGATCAAATATGACGGTGATGCAGGTAATATGGACATTATAGTTCCAAAAGTTAATGTTGGAGATATCAAAAAAGTTGCTGAATATTGTATATCCAAATGAATAGAAAATATGACAGTAAACTTTTCTGAAAATTTGGTCTCATTCTTGTTTGAAATAGATTGAATGAAAATACTTACAACATCTCTTCTTATACAGTGAAATTTCCCTGAATACGAAAATGAAAATATTATTCCTACAAAACATAATACAAAATTTCTTATAGACAAGAATTCGTTAGATCTTGCTATTAGAAAGATTCTTATCCTTACCAGAGATATAAATAATTTTATAGATATGACAGTGGATACAAGTAAAATCAGTGTAAAATCATGAGAAACTGATATGGGTGAATGAAATACAGCAATAGACGCTGTAGTAGAATGAGAGCCTATAAATTTTGGTATAAACGGAAAGTTTATTTCTGATTTTATTAAGTCATGCGAATGAAGCAATCTTTCTATAAATATAGTAGATTCTATCAAACCTGTTGTGTTTAAAGACAAAGACGATGAAAATTTTGTTTACATTGTAAGGCCTTTAGCAAAAAAATAATTCTGTAATGATAAAGAGATCTTTTACTATGCTCGAAGTTCTATTAGTTGTACTTATTTTAGGTATATTATTTTCTGCATATCAGAATTTCTTTGCTTCAGATGATAGATATTTTTTACAATCACAAACTTGTTACAATAATATCTATGGTAATGTTAAAAATTTTTTGGATGATGCGAGTACAGGTAAGTGATATATTACATGATGAAACCATACTTATTTCCCTACTGGATACAATATTACAGTAGATACGACATCTGATACTGTTACATGAACGGTAGCTATAAAATTAAGTTATAATTATCAGGGTAATACATATGACTATAAAAAAATGATAATACATTCTCAATATAACGGAAGCAATGCTTGTGAAAGTACAAATTAAAAAATAAAAATATGAAATGGGACTAACGTTAATTCAGTGTCTATGATGAAAATGCTACAGTGAACTATCAACGATCAACCTTTTTTGATAAATAATGATGCTAATGTTTTAACCGGAAAAGTATCTTTTACATACTGTACTATAAATAATAGATGTAAGGATCTTTGAGTGATAATCTTTGACAAGAGAGTAGGGCAAATAAAATTAAATAGATGTTTATATCGAGAACCAAGAGATGCCAACTGAAATCAACAATGCAAGACACGGAGTTTGAACTGATATGATTGAAGTTAATAACCGGGTTTTTTATGATATTATGAATTATGAAGTTCCTCAACCTAAGGAGCTCTTTTTTTTATCTCTTGACATCAAAGACAAGGCTTTTTATGTTTTTCCCAAAAAAGAATCTGAATTCCCTCGACAAAATAAATCTGAAATCTTTGAGGAATTTATAAACAGAATAAATAAATGGTGATTTTTGTACAAATCCATTCCTTTTGTAAAATCCATTTATCTTTGTAATTCCATAACATTTAATAAAATTGATGAAAATTCCGATATAGATATTTTTATTGTTTGTAAAGAAAAAAGGCTTTGGATAGCAAGGTTTTTTTCTAATTTATTTTTCTTTTTGTTTAGATTAAAGAGACATTGAAAAAAAGTTGCAAAAAGATTTTGTTTAAGTTTTTATATTACAGATACTGATTTAAATTTGTATAATTTTACTCTCAAACCTTATGATTTGTATTTTATATATTGGATAGTGCATCTTGTGCCTTTGTATGCAGAGGATATAGATTCCAAGGATGAAATATATAAGAGTAATAAATGGATAAGTGAATCTTTGATAAATATAAATTTAACACAAAACATTTTTTTGGGAAATAAGTTGTTTACTGGCAGAAGTTTTATTAAAAATATTTTGGAGAAGTTATATAACTGAAAATTTGGCAATCTAACAGAAAAGCTTATAAAATTTTTTCGGTTGCCTATCATGCTTTTCAAAAATCAAAGACTTTGAGCCAAGGCAAGTGGAGTGAGTATTTGAGAGGATCATCTCAAATTTTATTGATGAGATATCAGAAAAAAAGTTAATCTCAAATTTAAACTAATTAGAGGATATTAAACTTGAAATGATTATTTTTATCCTTATACTTTAGCTGTTTTAATATATAAAAATATACTATGACACAAACAATATTGGTTACAGGTACGAGTGGATTTATATGATTTCATTTATCTCAAAAATTACTTGAAAGATGAGATAAAGTTATATGAATAGATAATGAAAATGATTATTATGATGTGAATCTAAAAGCTGCTAGAAGGAATATTTTATTGGAGAATTCAGATTTTAAATACTACAAATGAAATCTGGAAGATATGGATTTTATCAAAAAAGTTTTTGATGAGAACCAGATAGATAAAGTATGTAATCTTGCTTGACAGGCTGGCGTGAGATATTCTCTACAAAATCCTGCCGCATATATTCAATCAAATCTTGTATGATTTTTTAATGTTATAGAAAATGCTAAACAACATAATATCAAAAACTTTGTATATGCTTCTAGTTCAAGCGTATATTGAAAAAACGAGAGAATT
>CALFEN010000321.1 GCA_937950065.1 uncultured bacterium
TATAATAAATAATTCTTATTAAATTTTCTAATATTTCGACTTGAAATAGATTGCAAAAAAAGTATATTATAAATACGTCTCTAAGGGGTAGGTGAGTTTTTGTGAAATTATTCCTCATTGCCTTTAATCAGGGGGTACATTATGTACTTATCTCCGGATAAGTCTGAGCCACCCACTTTCGAATTAGGGGTCTAGAAGCAAAAATTCCACGGCTTCTTGGTTTTTTTTGTTAGCCATACTATGGCTTTTTTAAATTAGTTTTATATCATTTATAAATAATACAATGGCAAATATACAATATTTATCAGCATGAATAGTTATGTGATTGGCAGGTTTTTGAGCTGCATTAGCACTTTGATTAATCGGTAAGTCACGGCTTGAAGGTATCGGTAGAAACCCTGAATCAGCTAAATCATCATTTTTGGCTGCTATCATTGCTCTTGCTTTGTCAGAAGCTATTGGTATCTACGGACTTGTAGTTGCTCTTATGTTAATATCCGCTAAATAATAAAACATGCAAAATATATTTACATCAGTGGTTTATGCTTCTTCTGAAGAAGCAGAAGCTACAACTGCTGCGGCAGAATCTTCTTCTATAAACACTATAATATTTAATGTTTGATTTCAAATAATAAATTTGATAATCTTTTTCGTTATATTCAGATTTATGTTTTGAGGCAAGATATCAAAATCTTTGAAAGAAAGAAAAGAAATGATATCCAAACTCAAAAATGCAGATGAAGAATACGAAAATCTTTTGGCAAAAGCCCAATCAGAAAAAACAGCAATCATAGATGAAGCTTTGGATCATAAAAAATCCATAATCACTGAAGCAAAGATTTTGGCTGAAAAAGAGAAAACAAAAATTATTGATTGAGCTAATAAGAAAGCTGAAGATATAATTTCTTCTGCCCAGATGCAGTCAAATGAAATGCAAAAGTCTTTGGAAGCTAATTTTGAAAGATGAGTAAAAGAAACTGTAAAAATAGTAGTTAAGAAAATTATTGATGAAAATTCAAACTTACAAGATCAATATCTTGATAATTTAGTTAAAAATGTAAAAAAATAAATGGTTTATATAACAAATTGAGATTTCGTTTCAAAATATTTGTATCAGATAGAAGACTTTGATAGTCTAATTTCTTTGATTGATCAAAGTCTTTGGCTTTTGAAGCAGTATGGCAGGAATCTAAAATCTCCTAAAAACATAGAAACCATCAAGAAAATAGATTCTTCCTTGGCGAGTTTTATATCTTTGCTTGATAATGTAGGTAAATTGAATAAAAAAGATATTACCAAGATAAAATATATATTAAAATCTTCAGGCAGAGATTATCAAAAACAGTTTAGTCTATCTACCACAAAAGACATTTCTCCGGAAATATCATCATCATTGAAACAAAAATTTGGAGATGTGGATTTGAGATATGAACATTCAAAAACAGTTTGATTATCTCTAAAAGGAGAAGGATACTATTTCAAAAGAGATGTAGAGACAGACCTTGATAAACTATTGAATTAATTTATATTTTTTTGATGTATTTATAAAAAATTAGTATATAGAATTTGTGTAAATACAGCTTTGAAGGTATAAATGCAGTTAGTTTCCAAAAAACTAATTTGAAGATAATGAAAAAATAATACAACTCGCATTGCGAGTACCAAATTTTAAATTATAATTATTTGTAATAATGTCAGTTGCAGACGAAATTTTAAAGAAAATACAAGATAGTATAAATAATACTAACTTGTGAGAAGATTTTTCCAAGAAGTGAGAAATTCTAGAAATTAAAGATTGAGTAGCTACTGTAGTATGACTATGAGATGCGATGTTTTCTGAAATAGTGGAATTTGAGAATGGGATGAACGGATTGGTTCTTGATCTTTCTCCAGAAACTGTTTGAGTGCTTGTATTGTGAGATTATTCCAAACTTACTCAAGGAGGTATTGTAAAATCTACTTGAAGAGTTTTGAGTATCCCTGTATGAGAACAGTACTTGTGAAGAGTATTAAACTGATTGGGTGAACCTATAGACGGACTCGGAGAAATCAAATGAAAAGAATACTATCCTTTGGAAAGAATAGCCCCAGGTGTAATTACTAGAAAAGAAGTAAATCAGCCTATGGAAACAGGTATCAAATCTATAGATAGTATGATTCCTGTGGGTAGAGGTCAGAGAGAGCTTATTATTTGAGATAGGCAGACTTGAAAGACAACTGTTGCAATTGACACTATTATAAATCAAAAATGAAAAGATTTGTACTGCGTATATGTGGCTATCTGACAAAAAGAATCAAAAGTTAGAAGAATAGTTCAGACTCTAAAAGAACAATGAGCTATGGATTATACAATCGTAGTAAGTGCTCCTGCTAATTCTCCTGCTGTAGCACAGTATATAGCTCCATACGTAGGTTGTACTTTATGAGAATATTTTATGTATAATGGTAAAGATGCATTGATAATATATGATGATTTGTCAAAACATGCTGTATCATATAGAGAAGTATCTTTATTGCTTAGAAGACCTCCAGGAAGGGAAGCTTATCCTGGTGATGTATTTTATCTTCATTCAAGATTGCTTGAAAGAGCTGCTAGAGTAGATAAAGATTTTGGTTGATGAAGTTTGACTGCATTACCTATTATTGAGACATTGGCAGGTGATGTGTCAGCTTATATCCCTACCAACGTTATTAGTATTACAGACTGACAGATATTTTTGGAAGCAGATTTGTTCAATGCTTGAATGAGGCCTGCTATCAGTGTATGACTTAGCGTGTCTCGTGTATGATGATCAGCTCAGACCAAACTTATGAAAAAAATCTCTTGAAAACTTAGACTGGAATTAGCTACATTTAGGGAGTTAGCAGCTTTCTCACAGTTCGCTTCTGATCTTGATAAGTCTACTACACAAAAACTCGAAAGATGAAAAAGGCTTACAGAAATGTTGAAACAATGACCAAATTCTCCTATAGCTACTTACAAACAGGCATCACTTATATATGCTGGTACAAATGGTTATCTTGATGAATTTAAGGTTGATCAGGTGAAAGAATTTGAAAATAGACTTTATGAGAAGTTTGATACTAAATATACAGACCTTGTCAAACTTATGGTAGAAAAGAAAGAATTATCTCCAGAAATCGAAGAATGAATAAAAAAAGTTTTGAAAGAAGTATCAGAAGAACTAAAGACTAACTAAAATATTTTATAAGACACAATTTGTTTAAAATAAAAAATTTACAAATTGTGTTTTTTTGTATAAAAATTTATTGAAAATATCAATAAAATATTTAAAATAAATTGTTTTTATATAAGTTTTAAAGATGAAAAAATATTTGTTGTTGATTTTGTTTCTATTTGTATTTGGCTGTGGTAAAAATAATACTAATGTACAGACAAAAATTACAAATAAAAATCCTAAATCTACATTAAATGCCCAATCTATAAACTCTTTGCTTGGTAGTTGACAGGCAGAATCGGAAGCTCAAGATACTTGAACTATTCAAGAGATTTGAAATTGATTTAGCAAAAATAATATCAATGTGTTCTTTGAAAAAAAAATAATTTCAGGATCTGATGCCAAAACTTTTCAAATATTATTATCAGGGAATAATGATTTGTATGCCAAAGACAAAAATCAAGTTTATGTCAAAAATTATGATATATATAATAATATAGACACGCTTAACCTAGTCTGAACTGCTGACGCCTCTAGTTTCGCAATTTTGAGCGGTGATTACGCCAAGGATAAATCTCATGCTTTTTTGAATTGAGAACCTATCAGTTGATCCAATTCTTCCACTTTTCAACTTATCAATTCTTTTTATTCAAAAGATAATTCTCATATATATTACTATTTTGATAATTTAAGCGGCGTAGATGTTGCTAGTTTTCAATCCATTGATGAAAATTTTGGGAAAGATAATAATAATGTTTTTTACGGCTCAATGATGATGTATGGAGTGGACTTAAATACTTTTCAGCCTATGAATCATTGAGAGTGAGCGATTTATTCCAAAGATAAAAATAATATTTATGTAAACGGAATAATATTGGATGGTGCAGACTTATCCACTTTTCAGATACTAAACTCAAGTTATGCGAAGGATAAGAATCATATCTATTATTATGGTAATATTATAAATGGAATAGATTCTTTTTCATTTCAATTTATTGATAGAGATACATGTAAAGATTCTTCTCACGTGTTTTTTGGTACAAATATACTAGACAGTGCCGATCCTGCAACTTTTCAGCCGTTATGAAATGAGCAGATAAAATTATATTATAAAGATAGAAATTATATTTATGCTAAACTTAATGATAATCTTAAAATCCTGAATAATGTAAATTATAATACATTCCAAGTCTTGAGTGGGGAATATGCTAAAGATAATATAAATGTCTATAGATGATGAGCTTTTGCTATTGCAGGGGTTGATTCTCAAACTTTCACTATAATTGATAGATTTTATGCTAAAGATTCAAAGGCTGTATATTATCTTTGAGTTACTATAATTTGAGCCGATCCAAATACATTCCAAGTTATTGACAACGACTATGCGAAGGATAAAAACAATATATACTTTTGATGAAAAATTTTACAATGAGTAGATGCTGCAACTTTTCAATTGATAGATGGAGTTTATAGGGACAAAAATCATATTTACGATAACGGTTCTATAGTTCAATAATTATTATAAATATAAAAATATAAATTGGTATATAATAGTAAATAACAAATTCTAAAGCAATTTTAGATAATAGAGAAATTTGAACAATTTATTGAAAATGTTGGAAAAATATTTACAATAGAATATAAAAAATTTATTACGAGCAATAAAATAT
>CALFEN010000322.1 GCA_937950065.1 uncultured bacterium
TTTGGAGAGCTTGATGATTCCCATCAGTACATTCAGGCATATCAAGCAGTATTGCTACTCTTATTTTTTTTAGATATGGGGTCTATTCGCCAGAGTTTACCATATGTATCATATTTTCAATGCTTTTTTGGTATGATGCAATGAATGTAAGATATGAGGCTGGTAAACACGCACAAGAGATAAATAAGATAAAATTGTGACTTAGGCATATGTTAAAAACTAAAGACAGCGAATTCTCTCTTACAGAAAGACTCGGGCATACGTTTGTGGAAGTGGTATGATGAATAATAATTTGAGCATGTCTGACAATAATACTTTATTATATTTTCTTGAATGTGAATCTTGGTATCTATATTTAATTGAGAATGTTTTTTTCAAAATGTTAAATCAAAAGAAGTTTGTGAGAAGAAAAGTGAAAAATTTTAAAATAAAAATACAGAAGTTTTTTCAAAGGATACTTCATTTTTTGCGACAAAAACACAGGAAGTGGACTTATATTATAATAACAGTTTTATTGTTGATCATCATTTCTCCGATTATTTTATCAAAAACTTTTTTTTCAGAAGAAAATAAAATTGCGAAGGTTAGTTTCTTGGCAGATAATATAGCTAAATTTGATGATCCAGGTCTTTATAAAGATATTAAACAGGGTATCTTGGGAAAAAATATTTTTGTGGTGAAATATCTATGAACAAAATCATTACTTAAAGAGGTTCAATCTAAATACAATATAGTCAAAGATATAAAAGTGATCTCTGAAAAGGATAAAAGAAATCAGGTCACAGCAGAAATAGAATTTAACGATCTTTCATTTTTATTTAATGATTGATCTAGAAATATATGAGTATTGGATGGTAAATTTTATATTTTGATGAGAGACACTACTTTTTTGTCTGGCAACAGCAAAATATATCTGCCTAGTTATGTACAAAATCTTGAGTCTTTTACATGATTTTTTTATAAAATACCAGAAAATATTTTGAAAGATCAGATACAGGAGATTAAAAATTTTTTTGATCCAAACACTATAGAAAAAATAAAATATATACCTGGAGCAACCAGAACAGTATTGGAATTAAAAGAATCAAATATTTCTACTTGAGAACAGAGAAAGCTGAAAAGACTGACAGAAAATGATATTTGATTTGGTAAAAAAATATTTTTTAATAATTCCAAAGATATCTCAAAACAATTGAATTTATATTTGTTGACAAAACAGGAGCTGGAAAAGTGAGATATTCAAAATATAAAATTTGACCAGATAAAAGAGATAGATGTCTGATGACTGGATTATGTGATAATCTGCGTAGATACCTGATGATGTTTGAGAAGATAAAAAATAAGATAAAATTTACTTGTAATTTATGAAAATTTTTTTATAATTCGAAAATGAAAAAAATATTTAGCCTATTTATAATATTTATATATTTCTTTGTTTCTTCTACGTTGGTGCATGTTAGTTGTATGTTTTTTGGTAATGATCAAAAAAAATTAAATCATTCTTGCCATGAAACTTATTCTGATATTTCGTTTTTGAAAGATGCTACACACAAGAAAACAAGCAAGATAGACTGTCGAGAATTGTCTTCTACCCAAAACGTTAATACATCTTCATTGGGACTTATAAATTCATTTTCAAGTCAAATACCAGAATATTTCTCTAAATATAAATATTTTCTTAAAGAAGAGGAGTCAGATGTAATACAAAACAATAAATCTCCACCTAAATTGAAAAAAAATTTTAAATCAGATGTGTTTTCTGAACTTGTATGAATTGTTAAAATATCAGTTTTTGAAGCTTAAATTAAATATTTCTATGTATTTATAGAATACGAAAAATACAAAATATTTAATATTTAATCTTTAGAAAAATGAAAAAAAGAAACTTATTTATAATAGTAGCTGTTTTGACTTTTGTTTCAATTTTTAGTCTAATAGCTTCAGCAAATTTTGGTAATACATATACTAAACAATCAAAAATTGAATCAATATTAACTTGAGAAAAAAGTGATAATCTTTTTCAAACATGCAGTTTTTCAGGTGGTAGATTAAATTCAGCTTGTTCGTCATTGAGTGGAGATGCTGTTTTGTCATGATCAAATTCTTGTCCTATGATGTGACATGGGAAAGGTTGTTGAAAGAGTTCTGCATGTTCATTAAGTTGAAGTTCATGCTGAATGCATTTGAGCAATTGAAGTGGCTGTCATTCTACATCAAACAGTTCTTGACGTTGATGTTGTAAGAATTAATATATAATTTATTATACTATACAGAAAAATTTCCTCGAAAGAGGAAGTTTTTTTATTATCTATATATTTTATACACTATCTTAAATAATTTTAAGTGCTTTTATAGCTCAAAATTTGATAAATATTTTTAGTAGAAGAATTTGATATACTTTATAAATATATTTGATTGAGATAATGCCGCCCGTAGTTTTCCTAGGGCGGCCTTATGCATATTGCCGGTGGAACGTTTGTATAGGGATATCGTAGATAGCCCCGTCCATATATATCTGGCAGCCAGAATATTTATATGGGCTATAATTTTTCCTCGGTATATGCCGTTTTTGGGGGATTCTTATTAGAAGTTCCCTATCCTTGAGTTCTGTTTTTTGAACATACATACGCTGGAAAGTATGTCGATACCATAAATACCTAGGACTATGACAATGCAAACGATGGTCTTGATCAAAAGCATAAGGACTCCTTAAAAAATCTGATGAATTCATCAGTTGGGGAACTATAATTTTTTTTTGTTCAAAATCAATATTTTTTTTGACAAAATATATATAGTTAAATTTGACAAAATTTTTTGAAATCACTATAATTAAATATATATATTTTTCTAAATATTATGAATAGTAAATATAAAAAAAATCTTTGGATCGTGATAGTCGTATTAGTTTTGTTTTTTTTCACAAATTATTTAAATATTTTTTTGGTTGATAAATTATTTATTAGAAGTATCTGGGGTAGTAGTTCTTATAATGTATTTTTCTCTTGATATTTTAGATTATTTTATGTTTTATTTATATTGTGATACGCTTATAGTCTTTTTTATATAAGAAAGTATAGACAGTTATTTATATATTTATTTTTTCCGGTATACATAGTAGTTGCATTGCTATTAAAATTTACATTATGATATTCTGATGGTTTTCAATTAAGTGTGTTTTTTTTCTTTAGTCTTTGTTATCTCATTTTTTTATTGTATTTTTTTCATGATTATTGAAACTCTCTTTCTCTTTATTCGTGAAAGAATTATTTAAAATCACAATTTGAAGATAAGTATACTTTTGAAGAAATTACTATAATGTTTATAGATATACAAAACTATACGAAGATTTCTGAACAGTTGAAGTCCAGCGAACTTATCTGGTTATTTCTAAATCTTTATATAAGTTATATAGAGAAAATTATAGTAAAACATAATGGTATTGTAGACAAGATAATGTGAGACGGTATTATGTTGTTGTTTAGAGGAAGTTCTAAAGAAAAAGATTCTATGATCTGTGCCATGAAGTTGGCAGGTATCAGAATCCCATTTTTGGATTATATAGAAAATGATGTAATGTTTGGCTTTAACAAATGAGATATATCCCAAAAAAATTTGAATTATTGAATAATACTTGATACGCTAAAAAAAATAGAATTTAATATAAGAATATGAGTAGCTACCGGACAAGTTTTTCTTTGAGTGGTATGAGGTAAAAAAGTTAGAGAGATGACTATAATTTGAGATCATGTAAATCTTGCTTCCAGACTAGAAAGCACAAATAAAATTTATAGGACGACGATACTCTGTGATGAAAACACTATAAAGTGACTTGACAAAGATTTTGTTTTTAGGATGGTGGATAAGATAAAAGTCAAATGAAAGGAAGAAGTAAAGGCTGTTTTTGAGCCGATTTACTACAAAAAAGAAGATATTAGACTTTCTGATATGAGCAGTGAAACTATTACAGAACGACATAATATTTTGAAACTTTATTTCCACAAGGACTTTAAATCTGCACTAGAGGCAGTAGAGTTGTATTTACAGAAAAATGATACAGATAAGATCGCAAAAGTCTTTTTTAATAGACTCCATGCTCTAAATCAAAGACTTGTGAGTGTCTCTTTTGATTGGGACGGAACACGAGAAAATAGTATTTTCTGCGATTAAAATTTATAAGGTTTTCTTTTAAAAATTAATTGATTTTTTTGACAAAAGTATTATATTGTAAATAAATATAATTACATATATATTTTTTTTGATAAAATGAAAGCTTTGGAAAGTGGAATAAATCCTTGATATCTTGATAAATTGACGTGTTTGCGATCTAATGGAAATTCAAAACAAAAATTGATAGATTTTTGTGTTAGAATCACAGAGAGCGGAGATCTTTGAAAAATGAGAATGTTACTTGTTTATCTTCAAGAACTTAATAAAGAATTTTGATGAGATGAAATGTTTGACTTGATTTTTAGATTAAAAAGAAAAATAACTGTATTGAATGATAAATTAAAATCTCAAGATATATTTGATACTTTAGGTATTGATACTGAAAGATATTTTGTCTGATATACAGGGAGACAGAGAGAAATCCTTGAAAAAAATGTAAGGAAATATTATGTGATTTGCAGAGATGGAGCTACGCTCGTTGAAGTTCAGAAATTCAATAATGAAATAGTAAAAGATGTAGATGCTAATATTAAAGAAATAAAAACACTTTATCATATTTTATCTATAGTAAAGAATATCCTTGAAGATACAGGCTTTTTTGAGGGCTATCAAAATTCTGATGTATTTTTTCCTATAAGTGCTATGTTGATAAATTTGAAAAGTATTGTAGAAAACTTTGAA
>CALFEN010000323.1 GCA_937950065.1 uncultured bacterium
TTATAACTGGTTCTGGGAAAACCATTTCTTCCAATATAATAGGATTTTTGAGATCACAAAGTGTATGTCAAGTTTTAGTATTTTTTAGTCAAAGGAAAGCACATATATGTCATGCTCAAATTTCACTAATTTCTTCTCTTTTATTTGCATGCATAAGCAAAAGTCTTCATACTCTTTCTTTTTGCTGGGAAATAGGGTTAAATAAAGTATCTCATGATTTAATTACTCATGAATAAACTCTAACATAACTAAGTGTTCCAACAAAAGGATCATTCATAATTTTGAAAGCCAAAGCTGAAGCAGGAGCATTTTCACTAGGTTCTCTAGTTTCCTCTGCTCATGTGTCAGGATTGATACCTTTAACAGTTCATCTATCCAATGGAGATGGTAAGAAATCTACAACACGATCCAATACAAACTGAACACCTGCATTTTTTAAAGCTGATCAACATAATACAGGATATAATTCATTTTGGATAACTCATGCTCTGATAGTTCTTATAATTAATTCCTGTGAAATTTCTTCTCATTCAAGATATTTATTTGCAAGTTCATCATCAAACATTGATATTCTATCAAGCATAGTATCTCTATATTCTTGAGCCTGATCCATCATATCTTCAGGTATATCGTGTTCTATTGTATCCATTCATTGATTTCATTCAAAAGTATACAATCTCATAGTAATAAGATCTATTACTCATTTGAATTCACTTGATTGTCCCCAAGGAATTTGGATAGCAACTGCTTTTTCTGTAAGTTTTTGATGAATAGATTCCAATGACATAAAGAAATCAGCACCAAGTTTATCCATTTTGTTTACAAAAGCTATTCTTGGAACATCATATTTGTCTGCTTGTCTCCATACAGTTTCTGATTGAGGTTCTACTCACTGTGAACCATCAAATACAGCTACTCATCCATCAAGTACTCTAAGTGATCTTTCTACCTCTACTGTAAAATCTACGTGTCAAGGAGTATCAATTATGTTTATATGACAATCTTTCCAAAAACAAGCTGTAGTAGCTGATGTAATTGTAATTCATCTTTCTCTTTCTTGTTCCATCCAGTCCATTTCAGCTGCTCACTCATGAACTTCTCAAATTTTATGTTTTCTACCAGTATAAAACAATACTCTTTCTGTTGTTGTTGTTTTTCCAGCATCAATGTGTGCTATAATACCAATATTTCTTACTTTGTCTAACGGTTTTTTGTCTGCCATTATTATAAATTTATAAATATAAATACTTTATGCGATATCATCGCGTGGCACTGCCACTTTATATTTTAGTTACTACTCCAAAACAAGCAGTAAAACTAAATTTCATTTCACTTTATTCAAATAACAATAAAAATTTTTTAATTTTATACTGTTTAAATGCTAATTTTTTAGTATCGCTATACGACTTAAGATTTTATAGGTGATTTGATAACTATACCACCTGCTTTTATATTATGTTTCACATTTGGTTTCAAAAGTCTTTCTCTATCCTGAAATTCTTTGGTTCACTCTCTTGGTTCCAAATATTTATCCTCTATAGGATTGGTAAGAGGCTCTATTCATTCTACATCTACTTCTTTAAGTTGTCATATATACTCAAGTATACTATCAATTTGTTTGAGATATTTTTCTCTTTCTTCGTCAGACAACTTAAGGGCACATAATTTGGCAATATGTTCCAAGTCCTGCATTGTAAATGTCATTTTTTGGATAACAAAAAAAATAAAAGCTCTATAAATATATATATTTATTTTCTTTTTTCAAGCAGAAATTAATTAAAATATTTTTACTTGTATTTTTTACAAAATTATTTATAATTTTTTCAATATTTTACATTTTAATGAATGACTCTATGAAAAAATCATTAAAAATAATATCTCACTGAATGCTTTTGGGGATAGGATTCATCATCGTACTATGAATTGGCTATTTCGCTTTAAAAGCGCGGCAGACAACAAATCCATGACTTTCTGAAAGTTCTCCTGTCGGCGGACTTTACGTAACATCTAACGAAACACTGACCGCTGCTAAACGAAATGCCTTGACCAAAAGGGCTACACGGGAAGATGTTGCAACTACTGATACAAATGATTTCGATATAACTTGTGACCGGAGATATACAACAAGCGATGTCCTACGTATACCTATTGCAATCACTAGTACAAGAATCCGAATTATCACTAGTGTTAATACAACCCGGAAACTAGATAGTACAAATAAATCAAAAATCATATTAAGTAGCGATAATACTACATCTCAAAACGTGACAAACTTACAAAAAAAATGTAAATAATTTTTCAAAAATTTCCTGACCTAAAAATCTTATAAAAAATATGAAATAATTATAATTAAAAATAATTAATAACCCCGCAATAATTTAAGAAATAAAGAATAAATATAAAAAGGAAAAAATAGAACAGATATCACCAGAACGTTATTTTGTCATCAAGATAAAGAACATTCATTATTGTTTCAAATATATGGCATATCACCTCAATTATCAAATTCATTACTTTTTTAAAATCAGCTTAAATACTTTTTTCCCTTTTTTGAGTAAGCAAACTTTTCATGAAATAAAATCCTTTTCAGAGATTGAAAAATTTAAATCTGTAATCTTATTTTCATTTAAACTCAAGCCTCATTCGCTTATAAGTTTTTTTGCTTCTCATTTGGAAGTACTCAATCCAGTTTCTACGCATATATCTAAAATATTTTTCTCAAAACTCTGTATCTCTACTCATCAAGTTTCTCTGTATAAAGCTTTGATATCTACTTCTGACATCTTTTTCAAAATTTCAAGCTTATCTTCTTTCCCAAACAAAATTTCTGCTATTTCTTCACACTGGTTAGCGTCGTCATCAGTGAATATAGTTTTAATTATAGATTTAGCTAGTTGTTTTTGTCAGTATCTTTGTTCAGGAGCATCATTATGTTTAGATACAATTTCATTTATTTCTTCAAAAGTTAATAAAGTAAGTATTTTAAGAAATTTTTCTATATCCTGATCTGCAGTGTTTATAAAATACTGATATACAAAATAAGGACTATTTTTATTTTTATCAAGCCAAATCGCGTTTCATTCGGATTTTCAAAATTTTTTGCCAGTGGAATCTACCAATAATGGCAGAGTAATAACATAAGCTTCTTTATCAAGTTTTTTTCTAATAAGTTCTACTCAAGTAATGAGATTTCACCACTGATCAGATCATCATATTTGAAGTTTTGCTCATTTATCACTAAAAAGTCTATAAAAATCGTATCCCTGCAAAAGCATGTAACTAAATTCTGTATAAGAAATAGATTTATCTGGATCTTCAATTCTTTTTTTAACTGTTTCTTTAGCCATCATTTGATTTACCGTCATATATTTCCCTACTTCCCTCAAAAATCACAAAAAATTCATATCTTTAAAAAAATCATAATTATTTACAAAATCAAACTCCATTTTTTTACCAGTCATTTGAGATACATGATCTACGATATGCTGCAACTGTCTAGAGATAGCATTTGTATTTTTCTCCAAAGTTTGTTCGTCTAAAAAAGACCTTTCTGCGTCTTTTCCTCCTGGATCTCATATCATACCTGTAGCTCATCCTGACAAAAAATAACATTTATTTCAATATTTCATAAGATTTATAGCTAGCATTATCCCGCAGAAATTCCCCAAATGTAGAGAATCAGCTGACGGATCAAATCATATATAAAAAGTTTCTCATCATTTATTGTAAATATCAAAAACCTTTTCATCACTGTATTGGTATACAAAACCACGAGATTGCAAATCTTCTTTTAAATTCATTTTTTAGTTCGATTAATTTTTAAATACCTCTATTTATAATAATCTTTTTAGTTTTTGCAAATATATTTTTTTCAAATATTTTCAAAAAATTTTAATTTTCTATTATCACTAAAACAACCGCTGTTTTAAAGGATTTTGGCTTTTAAAAAATGTTTGACAAACAAAAAAAAAAGATTATAATTTTACATATTATAATTTTTATAAAAATAAAAACAAAAATGAAAACAAAATTTTTTAAGAAACATTCTTTTTTTTTAAATTTGTTACTCCTTTTAGTTCTATTTCTTTTTTATAAAGAGAATTATTCTCTGGCTTTTAGTTATACTGACGTATCTAGTAATTATGTTAGGAATGTATGTGCAACACGGGCTGAAACTCGGGGCAACTTTGGTATAAATCTACAATATCGGAATGGAGGAAAAACAAGATGGGAACCATGGCATAGCGATTTTCCTGATTATACCACAGATAGTAATAAAGCTTGTACTTTCAATTATGATACTTATAGTCAATATCAAACATACACTAACTACTACACTAATTCTATCTGGTGAGAAATAGATAATATAATTAATGTCCCCATATGAATAAAAAATAGAGAAATACATAATAAAGAAATGTATTGTATCTACAATGAAGATTGATATACATGTAGTTCAGATAATAATATAACATGAGAATGAAATATAGGATTCTGACGATATAATAATCGTAATAATACTGTTGATAATTCCAATATATATGCCAATAATAATACAAAAAAACCTGAAATATGAACTTGAGTAGATATAAACAGTACTCCTGAAAAACGGCTACGGAATTCTTATAAATGCCGGGCTAAATGAGACTGTTACTATGATGGAGCATACCAATGTTCTCTTTATGGATATTGGCCTATCGTAGCTTGAGATTCCGACTCTAAATTCCGGTACTACGTAAGTCCATACTTAATCGGAACACGAGGATATCCATATGACGAACATATAAACTTTACTAGTCCAATAATGGTAGAACAATATATAAATTCTTCATGGAATCCCACAGTTTCTGCTAAATGTGATGGTCGTAATATCGTGGATATTATGTCTGCTATGATGTCTTGTCATAATTATTATTATCCAGATACAGCGTCAGGAAATACTCAAAAATGTATTCAAGACTGTGATAATATTTATAATATGCACACTTCTATAAGATATGCTGGCTGATGAGTATATACAAACTTACATGCTTTGGATATAGCTTGAGGAGATAGATTCAGCGATGCTGTAAATTTCACAAACTCATGTCGGGCACGGGATGAAGAACAATGCCGGGATTCTTGACTATGACACTGCGAAAGTCTCAATGAAACAGTACGGAAAAGTCGGTGTAATTATTGTTATAGTAAATGTCCTTGAGTAGATGATAATGTTTGTGAAACTGATAGGATTAACTGAACCTGTGGCGGTGCCAACGGCACTACTGTT
>CALFEN010000324.1 GCA_937950065.1 uncultured bacterium
TATTATCAAGTATGTGTGAACAGGATACAGAGAAGCTAAAAGCAAGGAAGAAAGTATATATAGCAGTATATCGTGGAGAGAACCCCTACGAAAATAAAGGTAGCAGCTATTACACAGGACAGAGTTTCTTTAAATATACGAAAGGAAGTCGAAATAATATATATCTATATATCTTAAAAGAACCAATAAATGATCTCACATGAAGTAATAGTCTAATAAACCCTATGGCCCTAATACCTAGTGGTGATTATATCTCATGTAGATACTGATCTAACGTTTGAGAAAATACGAAATATATATACTGTGAATGAAGTAAAGATTTTGGGATAGACAAAAAAGTATCTTCAGATGGTCAGGTGCTTTCAAATTGATGGAGTAAATCATTTTTTTATAATATAACACTGGATATCTCCGATAAAGCTATAGAATGACCAGAGTATCAAAAATCCCTTGCAGAATATCAAAAACAAAAACAGGAACATTGATCCTTCAAGCAGTTGGACGCTGAACAACTACAGACTATGGAAAAAGTTATTGAATCTAAAATAGATCAAAAATATAGGAAATATTTTTTTGTGGGAAATGTAATAGATGCTAAATGTTCTGAAAAATCAAATATAGATGGTTTTTCAAATTTTAAATTTCAAATAAATAAAGAATAATATTATCTGTTCTACTTAACCACAATTTTAAAATAAAATCTAGATAAAAATTTGACAAATTAATATTTAAGTCTATAATTATATAAGTATAGATAATTTTATTTTTTAAGTAAATATAAAAATGGCAGCCCATATAGAAAAACAGCATCAAAACAATCCAGAAGCCGATGTCGACTGAATAATACAAAACATTAGATTTTATCTAAAAAATCCTTCTATAATAACTAATGAAGGAGTAACCACAAAAGAAAATCCTCTAAACACAAAATTAAAAGAATTACTAGAAAGTTTTAGTAAACAATTTCCTGAAGAATACAAACAATTTGCCGATAGAATAAAAATAGACATAGATAATCATGACCCCAGAGATGTTCTAAAACTTGCTTATATAACTATACTAGCCCAAAAACAAGCCAAATTAAAAAAAACATATCCTATAGCATACAAAAATGCTGAACAAGAATTACAAACAGTAAACGAATTAACATCAGGTTGAGAATTTGATACAGAGAAATTTATGAATGCAATGAACCTCTTGGACAGAATATACAAGGAAGCTGAACTCAAAAAAAACAATCCTGAATGACATAAGAGGTATGAAGCGGTGAAGAAAGAAATTTTAAAGAAAAACCAAGATGATGAAATAGAAAGTACTGATAAAAATACTGCATTAATAGAATGATTTTATTAAATAAATATCGCGAAAAAAGAAAGTGAAGTAGCTAAAAAAGATCCTGAATGATTTGAAATATATCAAAAACGGTGCGAAATGACGAGAAATAATATAGCAAAAAGACAGAAAAGAATAGAAGAAGCGAAATGAACAGAAGAAAGAGATCAAAACATTGAAGATACATTCTTTTTATTAAAAAGTATGGAAAGTAATCTAGATAAGGCTCTTGCTGAAATGAAGGATCCTAAAGCCAAAAAACCTTATAAATGGATAGAAGATTTAAAACAGGATATAGAACTTGATACAGCAATTAAAGAAAGTGAAAAAGGTCCAGACACAGAAAATAAATCATACGAAGAACTAGAGAGAAAAGAATCAGAGTTAAAAGAAAAATCTCTAAAGGCCTGGGAAGTATATAATAAAATGGCATTAATCATTAAAAAAAGTATTGTAATAGGACAATCTCCTACAGGAAGCACTGAAAATGAAATAGATCAATCAGAAAGCAAAAAAAATAAAATCACTATACCTTATCTAAAAAAATTATGAGAACAAATTGATGTTATATTAAATGATTCGGATCTATTGAATAACTTTGGAACATATTATGAAAGACTACAAAAAGTGATGGAGAATCCCGATTTAAGTCCAAAGATTAAACAAGGGATAAATGATCTTAATTTTGGGCAATTATGCAAAGTTCTAAAGAAAATCAGACAGATAGACAATATTTCAGATTCAGAGATACTGTTAAACCTACCTATAGACAAAAACCTATGAATAAACAAAAAATTATTAAAAAATATGATTGGGAAAATGGACAAACCATTTTCTTCCCCAAAAATAAATTTAGGGAAAAAAGAACCTATAACTGTCAAGTGAATATGAAAAACAGTAACAATGGAAACTGAGGAGATAAAAACAGCAGCAATAGAAATATTTTTGGAAGAAGTTGCTAAAAATCCAAAAATATTGGATGATATAAAATAAATCTACAAAATAATAAATATAACTTAACAGAGAACTCTAAAACAAACAATGTACGTGCACAAACCTAGTTTCGGCTAGGTTTTTTTATTTTGAGCATAATAATTTTTGACAACTTCAAAAGGACTGTTGAAAACCAAAGTCTTAAATATCGAAAAATCTGAAAAATAAATAATTATATGTACTATTAAAATTTTTTGCTATAATTTGACAAATATAATATTTTATATATAATAACAATATATTATACTTTAATTAATAAATAAAAATAACCATGCCTGATTGAACAGAAAACCCAAATAAATCTCCGGAGAGTAAAATTACCTTAACCCCAGAGGAGAAACAAACAATTATAAACTTTTTTAAGTGAACAGAAAAAACTTATCTTGAAAAACAAAGTACTGTGCCAGCTTTTACAGTAAAATTATTAGAAATATTTAAAAAAGATTATCCAGATGAATATAGAAATTTTGAAGCAAATGCGAGTCTATGACAAAAAACTTTAATTAATAGACTCAATGTGTTTGATGGTAATAAAATCAATGAAACGATAATTGATTTGGATAAAACAAAAGAACTCTTGTATACCATAGATCTACTTATTAAAATGGCCAACTTTAAAAAAAGATATCCTAATGAATATCTTTTGGCAGGGAAGGACTTAAAACCTATTGAAGAAAAAATATCTTTAGGTATTTTAGACAAAGAAGCATATGAAAATTCAGTAAATACTTTGGATATTTTATATAAAGAGACCGAATTAAAAAAAGAGGATAAATAAATATCGCGAAAAAAGAAAGTGAAGTAGCTAAAAAAGATCCTGAATGATTTGAAATATATCAAAAACGGTGCGAAATGACGAGAAATAATATAGCAAAAAGACAGAAAAGAATAGAAGAAGCGAAATGAACAGAAGAAAGAGATCAAAACATTGAAGATACATTCTTTTTATTAAAAAGTATGGAAAGTAATCTAGATAAGGCTCTTGCTGAAATGAAGGATCCTAAAGCCAAAAAACCTTATAAATGGATAGAAGATTTAAAACAGGATATAGAACTTGATACAGCAATTAAAGAAAGTGAAAAAGGTCCAGACACAGAAAATAAATCATACGAAGAACTAGAGAGAAAAGAATCAGAGTTAAAAGAAAAATCTCTAAAGGCCTGGGAAGTATATAATAAAATGGCATTAATCATTAAAAAAAGTATTGTAATAGGACAATCTCCTACAGGAAGCACTGAAAATGAAATAGATCAATCAGAAAGCAAAAAAAATAAAATCACTATACCTTATCTAAAAAAATTATGAGAACAAATTGATGTTATATTAAATGATTCGGATCTATTGAATAACTTTGGAACATATTATGAAAGACTACAAAAAGTGATGGAGAATCCCGATTTAAGTCCAAAGATTAAACAAGGGATAAATGATCTTAATTTTGGGCAATTATGCAAAGTTCTAAAGAAAATCAGACAGATAGACAATATTTCAGATTCAGAGATACTGTTAAACCTACCTATAGACAAAAACCTATGAATAAACAAAAAATTATTAAAAAATATGATTGGGAAAATGGACAAACCATTTTCTTCCCCAAAAATAAATTTAGGGAAAAAAGAACCTATAACTGTCAAGTGAATATGAAAAACAGTAACAATGGAAACTGAGGAGATAAAAACAGCAGCAATAGAAATATTTTTGGAAGAAGTTGCTAAAAATCCAAAAATATTGGATGATATAAAATAAATCTACAAAATAATAAATATAACTTAACAGAGAACTCTAAAACAAACAATGTACGTGCACAAACCTAGTTTCGGCTAGGTTTTTTTATTTTGAGCATAATAATTTTTGACAACTTCAAAAGGACTGTTGAAAACCAAAGTCTTAAATATCGAAAAATCTGAAAAATAAATAATTATATGTACTATTAAAATTTTTTGCTATAATTTGACAAATATAATATTTTATATATAATAACAATATATTATACTTTAATTAATAAATAAAAATAACCATGCCTGATTGAACAGAAAACCCAAATAAATCTCCGGAGAGTAAAATTACCTTAACCCCAGAGGAGAAACAAACAATTATAAACTTTTTTAAGTGAACAGAAAAAACTTATCTTGAAAAACAAAGTACTGTGCCAGCTTTTACAGTAAAATTATTAGAAATATTTAAAAAAGATTATCCAGATGAATATAGAAATTTTGAAGCAAATGCGAGTCTATGACAAAAAACTTTAATTAATAGACTCAATGTGTTTGATGGTAATAAAATCAATGAAACGATAATTGATTTGGATAAAACAAAAGAACTCTTGTATACCATAGATCTACTTATTAAAATGGCCAACTTTAAAAAAAGATATCCTAATGAATATCTTTTGGCAGGGAAGGACTTAAAACCTATTGAAGAAAAAATATCTTTAGGTATTTTAGACAAAGAAGCATATGAAAATTCAGTAAATACTTTGGATATTTTATATAAAGAGACCGAATTAAAAAAAGAGGATACTAAATGATTTGAGGCCTATCAAGGATGAATGAAAGAGATATTACAAAGATTATCCCTAGGAACTATCTCTCAAACAGATAAAGATCAAGCTCTATTAATATGATTGTACAATACAAACATTGATAGAAAGGAAAAAGAAGTAGGAAAGAAAGATCCTGATGGGTACAAAACATATAGTAAAGTAGTAGAAAAAATGAAAGCAAGAATAACTCTTGGCATTATAGACAATAAAGAAGTTATAATAAAATTAAAAAAGATGGAATCAATTCTTGACTCTGCACTTACTGAAATTAATGATCCCAAATCAAAACCTCCTTACAAGTGGTCAAAAGATCTTGACAGTAGATTTGCCCTTGGTCTAGAAGAATAATATTAAAATAAAATCTAACAAAAAACTGAAAATACTTTCAGTTTTTTTATTTTTAAACAAAATTATAAAATCTCTTGAAAAAAGTAAACAAATGTTTATAATATTTTTACTTTTATTATTAAAATATAAATAAAATGAATAGAATTAAAAAAATAGTAACCGGAATATTTAATATCATAAAAGAACTTTATTTCATCTAGTCCACAACGCAGGACTTTTACAATTTGGTTTGGTGTCATTTTGATGTAAACAAACTATGTTAAAATATACTACCAAAATCAAAGCTACTATATATAGTAAAGTTATTAATACAAACAGGGATAAAAAGATATTTATAAAAATTTTTAAAATATTGTTTTTATAATTATAAAGAAATAACTGGATAATCAAAGATGCATAGATTACAGACATTTCAGGATGAACAAATATCTATACCCAAAAAGAATATTCATTATTTTTATAAATATCTGTCCAGAAATACCTAAATCATCAATATATAAAAAATTCTCAAAAAATCAGAATATCTATTTTTATTTTTTATCTTCCAAAACAAGAAATTACTTACATTATTTTTTTCTAATTTTTTGGAGATAGCAAAAATAGTATAATCTACCAAAAATAGATCTACAAATAATAAATATAAAAAAATAGTTTTATACATCTGTTTTCTTTTAGATAGTAAATACTTTATTTATAAAGAAAATAATAATAAATACAAGCACACAATGTGTGTTTTGTATTTTGTAAATATAAAGATATATGGTTAATAAATGGTTAATTTTTAATATTTAAATATAAAAAAATGGAAAACTTAGACATGGTAAATCCATGAGAAAATATGGCTTCGCCATGAGAACAACAAATGGATACAGATCCAATATTTGACCCTTATTTCGGACTTGACCCGGAAATGATACTTGCACAGGTCAGGCAGGAATACAAAGCATGACTGGATTTTGTAATAAGTAAAAGAGATCTTTTTAGAAGAAGACTGGCACTCTACTCTGCCCAAAAAAAGACCGCAGAAAAACTGCATATAAACACAATTTACAGTGTGATACAAACTTTACTCTCTCTATATTATACAGACGAGATAAGCGTAAAATTTGTACCAAGGGAGTTTGGAGATAATGATTTGGCTGCAAACCTAGGTAAACTTGCCAAATTTGATTATGACGAAATGGAACTGGATAAATTAAATTATCAAGTTCAGTGGGACAGATTCTTTTTTGGTGTAGGTATCAGGATAAGAACCGGCTGGGACGACAACAGAAAACTTCCAATGTTTAGAGTAGCAGATCCATTGACATGGATACCAGACCCTGATGGAGATGCTATAACCTGAAATTTTAGATTTCACGGTTTTGTAGGAGAAATGAGTAAACAGGATATGGACGAAGAAAAATGATTCTTTAACGTGGATCTAATCGGTAAGCTAAAAGACGATGAAAGACAAAAGGACAAACTAAATTACGCCGCCAACAACGGACTGACACAACAAAATAATGATTTGGAACAAAACTGACTTTGGACTGTTTACAACCACTACACTACTATCAGCGGAATAAAATTTTTGGTAACCACTGCAAACAATAATAATTTGATAATAAGGCTCCAGCCTATCAATCCTGTAGGCGGCAATGAGAAAGAAGATCCAATTTTGGTGCCGTTCCCAGTAATCTTAAACTACTATTCCCCACTCAGATGAGATCCGTTTGGAGTAAGCGTGCCTGATCTATTGGAAGATAAACAAAGGGCAAAATCTATCCTTGCAAATTTAAGGCTTATCAAAGAAAAAAGGAATGCCCTAGGATGAGAATTCCTCTACGACCCTACAATGATCAAAAACAGAAATGACCTTATTACTCCGACTCTGGGACCAAAATATATACCAGTAGATGCAAGCATGAAATCTATAAATGCTGCTATCACGGAAGTGCAGAGATCATGAGTAAGTGCCTCCAGTTTTGAAGTGGAACAAAATATCCAAAAAGAAGAAAGTATTGCTACCTGAATAGATTACACTCAAACAAATATGGCAAGCGCTATGGAAACAAATCAAAATTCTCTTTCAAGGTTTATGCTGGGATACAAAGTAAACAGCTGGTGAGAAAAAGATTTTTGGTATCACTGGTATAGAAGCTATAAAGAATTTTTTAGCAGCTTTGACCAAAAAATAATTAGAATACTTGGCTGACTTGGCTTAATCACCAAAACTTTTATAAAAGAAGATTTTTTGGGAAGCAAAGACCCTGATATATTTATTTCGTCCAAAAGTATGTCAGATATGATGAATCAAAAAGAAAAATCAAATTTCTTTGCTCTTTATCCTATCACACTACAAGATAATACTATCCCTACTATCAGCAAAAAATTTGCATTGAGAAAACTATATGAATTAAACTGAATATCTGAAGAAGAAATCAAAATACTTGTGCCTTATACTTATGAAGAACTACAGGCTCTGGAAGATCTGAAACTGATAAACAAAAACATTCCAATAGAAGTAGTAAATATGGAGGAAGATCATTTGAGTTTTATAATAATTTACGCTACTGCACTAGATAACGATGCCAAGATTGTCTCTATCCAAAACAGGAAAGAGGCACTGATAAAGTCTGGGCAGTTACAGAAAATCAAAGAAAACGAGCAGAATAACAGTAATCCTGCAATAATGAATATGGCAAGTGCACAATTATTTGCACGTGCTAGTCAATAAGATAATGGACTATAACTTCTCTTAATATTTTTTGTAAAAAAACACTCAAAATATCTTCTAGATAGCTAAATCAATTATTTTATTTCTACATTATCAAGGGATGCTCATTTAGGTTTTCTCTTTTCTTTAAGCAATATTTTATCTGCAGCTTCTTCTAAAGCAGGTCTTGATCTAGGGCGTTGATCTTTAAAGGAAGTTCAGAAACCTTCTTCTTTTACTGTTCCCGGTATAAAATTATAATGTCTAAACCCTTTTTCTACTTGAAGTAAATATTTCTCTATTTCCCCTAATTTTCTTTCAAATTCCTGGTTGGTCAATATAATCAGCTTCTGGTTTCAAGAATTTTTTGCTCTACGATATTGATTTATCAATACTTCTAGTTCGTCCCAATATCCCAACATCTTCATAAGTTCTTCTTTCACTTTATTAATTTTTCTTTTTATTCTTTCTTCGAAAGCTTCCTCATCTTCTTCCTTTTCTCATTCATACGCATAAAGACCTCTCCATCATCTGGACTCCAAAAACTTCAGCTTTGCCTCATGTCTTCATATAACTCATTTAAATTCTCTTCCAGATAATGACATAACACTAAATTTAATAAAAATTTGGGTCTTCCCCAGTTACGGATTAAAATGTTTCAAAATTTTTAATAATTCTTTGTA
>CALFEN010000325.1 GCA_937950065.1 uncultured bacterium
GCATCATTTTCGCAGCCGCTGTTTCATTCGTCGGATAAGGGATCTAATTTAAGCCAACATTGTTCTTTTTTTATTCATCGTCTTTGTCGATTGGAGTCTCTTATATTATATACGGCTTCTACTCATTCTCTAGCTAGATTTATTGCTACGACATTAGTTTTTGTTCTTTCAGCGAAATCTATACCATAATTTATAGTTACAACTATTCATATAAGTCAGGTAGCTATCATTATACTTATTATTACAAGTTCTATCATTGTAAATGCTCTTTTCTTGTTTCACCTAATAATTGTTAAATTTCTATTTGAAAAAATCATCATAAACTTTATAATAGGTAAAAATTTTATATATATAATAATAAATATTTTATTTTTTAAATCAACTCAATCTTAATAATAATGGATAAGAATTTATATGACTTCCTGATAATATGATCAGTGGGAATATTGTTTATATTTTGCATAGGGATATGATTAAATAAAATGATAAAAATCATTATATGAAGTTATATACTTATAGCTACATCACTTGCAATATTTAGCTTATTGGAGTTTTTTACTACATCTTTGATGTGATTTAGGTTGCCATTTATTGATTATGATATATCGCCTATCCTCAATTTTATAAATTCTTATAAACAATATATTAATATATTATTATACTTTGTCCTCTTTGCCTTAATTTTCGTTAAATTTTCTATAGTTAAGCTCGAGGCTAAAAACCTTTGACTAAAAATTTTATTTTATGTATTACTTACTCCGCTTACAGTGATGAGTATTGTTTCCAGTCTTTTGGTAGCTGTCTTCGGTGCACAAGTGATAGACAATGAAAAACTTATAAAATTTGTACAACAGTTTGAAGAGTCTACAGACCCTTCGCAGGCTTCAACTGTGAGTGCTCAAGATCCTCAAAATTCTGATCTTACTACAGCCTCAAATCAAGTACAAACTTCCAAAAAAAGATCAGTAATGTATTACTTTTTTAGGCTTACTCCTATATGGATAATATTGCCTTGATTTTTTATATTACTTATCAGTGTGTTTTTGTGATGAGTTAAAGTATGATGAGAGAGATAATACAATATGCGTTTCATCGACTCTTTGACCCTTTATTCTATAAAAATTTACTATATATTTAGTGAAAAAAACAAGATTGTAAATTTTATAAAAATTACAATAATTTGTACTTGAAAAAATAAAATAAATAATTATATTTATAACGGCTGTTTTTTTATTTAAAAAGAAAAAAATATGGCAAAAAAAATCTTAAAAGTAAATAAAGATGCTTGTATTTGATGTGGCGTATGTGTCGCTATATGTAGGGATGTTTTTGATATAGATGATGAATGAAAGTCAACTGTAATAAAACAACCTGAAACAGAACAAGAGATTAACTGAACAAATGAAGCAATAGATGCTTGCTGTGTGGACGCAATTTACTTTGAAGAAATCGAAGAAGAAGTTGTTGCTGAATAAACAGTAAATATAATTTTTAGATAATAATAAAATATATTGATGAAAAGAACATTGGTAATACTAAAAACTGACGCTTTAAAAAGATGACTTACTGGTAAAATCATAGACAGATTAGAATCAAAATGATTGAAATTAGTAGCTAGCAAGATGACAGTTTTGGATGAAGAGATCTTAAAGGTTCATTATTCACATTTAGCTGATAAACCATTTTTCCCTGAAATAGTAGAATATATGACAGATTGACCTGTAGTTTTACAGGTATGGGAAGGTAAAGATGCTCCAAGTATTGTAAGACTTATGCTTGGTATTACAAATTCAGCAGAGGCTAATCCTGGTACAATAAGATGAGATCTCGCCGTGGGTAAATGAAAAAATCTTATGCATGCATCAGAAAGCGATGAAGCAGCCGTTGTAGAAGTTGAAAGGTTTTTCAAAGCTGAAGAGATTTACAGCTATACAAAAGTAGACGAATCAGAACTTTACTAATAGGCGTTGTCTGTGCACGACGTGTATTTAAATATAAGTAGCTTTGCTATAATAAGTAAAGGGTATGTTAAAAATATATTTAGATTATATCCTAAATAGAGTGGCGTTGCCACACTCGCATTGCGAGACTTA
This sequence comes from uncultured bacterium, assembly GCA_937950065.1. The sequence continues at coordinate 2,094 of CALFEN010000325.1, forward strand.
AACTTAAAAAAACTAGGTTCGTATTGATAAAAATAGATTTAAGCTATAAGCCAAAATAATACAAGTGGCGTTGCCACATTTATATATTAATTATAAAAAATGAAAAAAGATATTCACCCAAAATATTTTAAAGAAGTAGAAGTTGTTTGTATCTGTGGAAATAAATTTACAGTAAACGCTGCTGCTCAATGACCTATCAAAATTGAATCATGCCCAGCATGTCATTCTACATACACAGGTAAAGAGAAGACAATCGTAGCAAAAGGTAGAATGGAGAAATACCTAGAAAGACAGAAAAAAATAGATGCTTTGAAAAATAAATAATATATAATGTCTATGAAATTGCTTTTCTTAAAGCATTATCTAAAAGATGCAAAAATACTATATATTATAAGCCATGATTCATTTATCTACATGTGAATGCTTTTTAAATATCTTTTGTTTCTAGTATTACTTTATGGTGCTTATTGGTTGGTATATACATATATCTTCCAGTGAGATGAGTTAAATACTTTGATGACATGGATATTTGGAATATCTTGAATAATGGTTTATTTTTATTTTATTATAGATTTTTTGGATTATTATCTGGATAGTATTGTTTTGACAGAAACAGGACTTGTTATCTTTAACTGGGACTGACTTTTGAAATACAAAACCCAAACTTTAAACCGAGAAGCAATAGATGCAGTAGATAATGAACAGAGTTGAATATTTGATGTGGCTTTTAATAAATGAAATCTGACTATCAGAAGAGAAAATGAAAAGTATAAATTTGAAGATGTACATAATCCGAATAAGAAGATAGAGCTTATCATGGAAACAAAAAATGATTTGGCGAAGGACGAAACTACTGTAGAGCCTGAACTTGATAAGTTTGATATACTTGTAGAAACTTTATGAGAGATTATTAAAGAGTATTGACAAAATCCTAAAGATAAACCAAAATCAGATAATATTTATTTAGATTAGATAAATATGGAAGTTTGAATAGACTATATCGGAGTTTGAGTAGGAGGTTTAATATTTGATCAGGATGGTAAGATTTTATTACTCAAAAGAGGACTAAAATCTAAAAATAGGATATGATATTGGTCTATGCCATGATGAAAATTAGAATTTGGAGAAACTCTAGAAAACGCTTTAAAAAGAGAGATTAAAGAAGAACTTGATATTGATGTAGAACTCGAAGACCTCCTTTGAATCAAGCAAACCATATTTGATCAACATTGGATTAATGTATTGTATGTTGTTAAAGTAATAGGAGGTGTCATCAAAAATGTGGAGAAAAATTATGGTAAATGTGATGAAATATCTCGATTTGATTTGGATAATTTGCCAGATTTTATTACATCAAATGCATTGTTTGCTATAGATACTTACAAGATATTTAAAAATATAGAATAATAAATATGAAAGCTTGAATAGATTATATCGGAGTTTGAGTCTGATGACTTGTTGTTAATGATAATTGACAAGTTTTGTTGATGAAAAGATGACCGAAATCAAAGATTTTGGCTTGATACCGATCTCAACCATGATGAGCTGTAGAATTTGGAGAAAGAGCAGAAAACGCAATGTTTAGAGAGATTAAAGAGGAGCTTGATATTGAGGTAGAGGTAGTTAGATTTGTATGAATTACAGAAACATTATCTGAATGACAGCATTGGGTAAACCCATCTTATATTCTAAAGATAAAGTCAGGAACTCCAAAGCCTATGGAAAAAGATAAATGAAAGGTTGATGAAGTCAGACGATTTGATCTTGATAGTCTACCAGAACTTATTACTCCTTATACAATAGATACTATAAATGCTTATAAAAAATTAAAAAATAGTCTTTAAATCTTAAATAAAATACATGGATAAAGGAAAAATCATTGCAGTAAAATGAATAGTGGTAGATATGCAATTCTCCCAGTCTACTCCAAAAATCTATGATGCGGTAAAAACCTCTACAAAAAATAATGATGATACATATGTTGTTATAGAGATCTTGCAGCAGCTAGAAGACGGAGTTGTCAGATGAATAGCTATGACCTCTACAGATTGACTAAAAAGATGAGATGAAGTTGAATCCCTTGGCTGACCTATTAAGACGCCTGTATGACCTCAAGTTCTCTGACATATATTCAATGTTTTGTGAGAAACTATAGATGGAACTCCACAGATAAAAGGAGAGGATACTTGGGCTATACATAGACCAGCTCCAGAATTTTTACAACTTTCTACAAAATCAGAAATTTTGGAAACATGAATAAAAGTTGTAGATCTATTGTCTCCTATTTTGAAATGATGAAAAGTATGACTTTTTGGATGAGCATGAGTTGGTAAGACTGTTATTATGCAGGAACTTATCCACAATATCGCCACAGAGCACAGTTGAGTATCTGTAGTATGCGGAGTGTGAGAAAGAACAAGAGAGGGGAACGATCTTTATCATGAAATGAAGGACTCTTGAGTTATAGAAAAAACAGCAATGGTTTACTGACAGATGAATGAACCTCCTGGACCAAGAGCTAGAGTAGCTTTGACTTGACTTACTATGGCAGAATACTTTAGGGATGTAGAAGGTAAAGACGTATTGATTTTTATTGATAATATATTTAGATTTACACAAGCATGAAGTGAGGTTTCAGCTCTTATGTGAAGAATTCCTTCAGCAGTATGATATCAGCCTACATTAGCTACTGAAATGTGAGCTCTACAAGAAAGAATTACATCTACACAAAAATGATCTATTACTTCTGTACAGGCTGTTTATGTTCCTGCTGATGATCTTACAGATCCGGCTCCGGCTACATCATTTGCTCACTTGGATTCTACTATAGTGCTTAACAGAGCTATTACAGAAAAATGAATTTATCCTGCAGTTGATCCTTTGGATAGTACTTCTACAGTACTTGCTCCAGAAATAGTAGGAGAGAGACATTACAGAGTGGCAAAGGAAGTTCAGAGAATATTGCAAAAATATAAGGAATTACAAGATATTATAGCAATTCTTGGTATGGAAGAACTCTCTTATGAAGATAAACTTAACGTATTTAGGGCTAGAAAAATAGAAAAATTTTTCTCTCAACCATTTTTTGTGGCAGAACAGTTTACATGAACCCCTTGATGCTATGTAAAACTTGAAGATACTATTACAGCATTTGAAAAACTTATCAATTGAGAACTTGATGATGTCCCTGAAGATTTTTTTATGTATAAGGGATGAATGGATCAGGTATTGGAATCATACGAAAAAAGCAAAAAAAATAATTAATTATAAAAAAGCATTGATATCATTATCGATGCTTTTTTATAAAATTAGTAATATTAATAAAAATCCATATTTTAAATATTTTTCTGCAAAATCAATATTTTGTACTTCCAAAATGTTTTTAAATCAGGAAAATTTTTATATAAAAAGATTGATAATCTGTCTATTTTTTAAAATATCGCTTGACAAATATATTAAAATAAATATATTTACTTGAGTTCTAGATGTTTATATATATAGATGAATCATACAAGGTTGAGGGTAGTTAATAATGTAAGCTTGCATATAAAGCCAAGGATTACGGTAGATTGGAAATACTTTAAAGAAAATTATCCACCTTTCTCTATAGCCCTAGATGGTTTTGTGAGGGGAGCTCCTACATATACAGAGATGTGACCTTATGCAAATTTTAATCATCATGAGGGAGTGGATAGATTAGCTACGAGAAGTACTTGTGCACAAGTGTTGTTGGCCATTAGACAGTGACTTTTTGAAGCGTTTAGTCTCGGATGAAAGCCTAAAGTAAATATCTGGGTAAACGACTGTGATCTTGATACTGCTCTGGCCGTATGGATATTAAAAAATTATAGACCAAACAGATATCCAGAATTAGATTTTTTTGTAGATCGTTTGGTTCATAATGAAGATTTTTTGGATGTAACATGAGGGACTTATAATAGGGTATCTCCAGGTACGATAAGTGTATATGAAGAGGGAAATCTTTTCCTATCAATATTGAACGGTTGAGGAAAGAATAAAACACATATTATGTGATATCTATCGCGAATAGGAGAACCTTATAATTTCCATCGTCATAATGGGAGCCTATCTATAATGCCATCTTACAAAATGAGGGGCGTGATAAATCAGATATGACAAAGGATCGCCTTATATATAAGGTGACAATGAGAGATTAGGGAATTAGATACAACTTATGAGAAGATTTGATGATGAAAAATTAAGTGAGACAAACAATGGTATTTAATAAGAGAGATAGGATACGACGCTAGACAGGTTTTCTTTAAAGATAACGTCCTTGCATTTGTATCTGTTAGAGATAATGCCGATGGAACATATACTTACACTTTAGGTAAAGTTTCTCAATTTGTATATTTCCCACTAAAGTCTTTGTATGATCTAATGAATAAGAAAGAAGGGATCCCTGATGATCAAATAGATCGTTGGTGAGGGAGTGATATTATATGAGGTTCGCCTAGATTTAATCATACAAGGATGTCTCCAGAGACGGTAGAAGAAATAATAAATGATTATTTTAGGCAAAATAAGATTTAAATATAAAATATAAAAAATGCTAGTAAAAGGTATTGTAAGACCTAGCGTTATAAAAAGGGTTTATACTAATCAATTTAAGACCAGAATTGAAGGCATGTTGGAGACAAACAATCGTCGTTTATTTCATATTTTGTGTTGAGGTCTTGTTGTTTGAGAACTTGCAGATAAGGTTTGATATGATTATATAGGTGAAATAATTAAAATTTTAAGTGCGTCTTGACTATTGTTTTTAAATAGATTTCAAGCTAGAATTTACAATGAATTAAAAGATATTTTGGTTCACAGTCCGGAAAATATTTTTAGTTATGATATGAAAACCTGATGTCTTACCAGAATAGAAAAAGAAGGACTTTTTGAATGAAAAAAACATCATATAAAGAAATGTCGTTGCATAATGTGATTTAGAAATAGATGATGTTCTTTATTCAAGCTCGGCAGTAAGGATTGTCCAGTACAGACATGTTTGAATGCTGGACAGATGTTGGATTATAATTCTGGACATTATAGGATTGTTTCATATCCTGTACTTGATCAGAATTGAGAGATAACCTCCATAACTATAAAGATAAAGGATGTAAGAGTTTTTCATGAACATGGTAAAAGCTTAAGAGAAACAGCAGAAACCGATCCTAAAACATGATTATTTAATGATAGAGGTCTTATAGCATCATTTTTGGACAAATACATGAAGCCTAGAAATACTCAAAAGATTTCTGTTTGTTTCATAGACCTAGATAGATTTAAGGATGTGAACGATAATTATTGACATAATATGTGAGATGAAGTTTTAAAAGAGGTCGCTGCAAGGCTATTAAAGTCCGTCCGTAGGGAAGATATTGTTGTGCGTCCATGATGAGATGAGTTCTTGATAGTTTTTGGAAATATTGATGAAGCAAATTTGTCTAGGAGAATAGAGAGTATAGAAGATATCTTGAAGCAGCCTTTTGAAATAGATTGACATATTATAAACATATCTTGAAGTGTTTGATATGCTTCATCAGAGTTTGATCCTCTCCAATTCCAAATAGGAAATGAAGAAGATGTCTCTTCCGCAGGACAAGATCATATAGAGCTTTGAGAATGTGTTTCGCCTTTGGAAAAGCAGAGAGATATGGTATCCAGACGATTAAAAGAATTAGTTTCAGTTGCTGATAAAAGAATGTATGGAGTTAAAAATTGAGAAGAGAAAGGGGGAGTAAAATAATTCTGAAAATCTATTTGTTGATTTGTATATTTTTTTAGATAATTAAATAAAAATGATTTGATCGCTTATATCCCTGATGTTTAGATGACTTTCCATTATCAGATGGAATAATTTCCCGAGAGTGGAAGATGTTTCTGAAACAGATAATTTAGCTATGGTATTACATACCTGCTTTATTCTGCATAAGATACTAGAGGAGAAATGGGGAATTTCCACGGATATAAATTTTATCTATAAAAAAATATTATTTTCTTCTTTTATCACATTCGTATTGTCTGATATAAATTCAGAGTTAAAAAAGAATATGATAAAAAAGAATAATCTTATATATGCCAAACTTGAACTTAAGGTTTATAACATAATACTTTCTCTAGACCTTCCTCCTCAAATAAAAAAAGACATACAATGAATGATGCAGGCAGATAATACGCTTTTTGGAGATAAGTTTAAATTGGAGAATGATCTCATAAGTTTCTCTAAAATAGTCGTAGCAAGACAGGAGGCACTAAATAACGCTGTAGTCTATAAAGATGTTTATAAGGTGCTTGTCCAAGAAATGGACGAAAGGATTAAAGAAGTTCAATTTGAACTATTTGCCAAATGTTATACCAAAGATATACAAAAATATCTTTCAACTATTAGAAGACTTCAATTCTGTTCAAGATGGAATAGAACTAGAAGAAAGTATCCTATTTCAGTTTTATCACATCTTTATATAGTTTTTGCATTGTGATATTTTATAGGAATATTGGAAAATATGGACATGCAAAAGATTATTGAGATTATGACTAGATGACTTTTCCACGACGTTTCTGAAGCATTGACTTGAGATGTCCTTACTTACACCAAAAATGCAGTAGAATGACTTAGAGATTTAATTTCAGAGATTGAAGAAGAAGTAATAGAAAATAAACTTTTGATATATTTCAAAAAATTTGAATTTAAATGAAATATAAAAGATTATATATTAAATCCTATGCATGGAGACTTATGAAATCTTGTAAAAATAGCAGATATCTTTAGTGCGCTTTTTGAAGCAAGAATAGAAGCTCCTCAGAGTCCGGAATATCAGGAAATTTATTCAAATACAAAAAAGATATTAAATAAAAAGAATAAAAAATCTGTAGATTATATCCATAAGTTTGGTATAGATTATTTTGATGAGAATTTCTTGGATAGTTTGATGTCAAATGAAAAAGCGGCCGAGTAGTTCAGGGTCGCTTTTTCGGTAAGGGATACCTCCCGATAATTTTTTTAGAAGATTTTTGCGAAAGCCCCGGACACCCCGTGCTTTGCGTAAATTGAGAAAAGGGGCGGGGCGAGCTTCTCGTAGCACGACATCGCACACAATAATACGGTTACGCCGAAAAGTCCGTTCAATACGGGCTGAACGTAACCAGCCGATATCACGTCTGCCCTCTCCGCAAACAGAATCAGGCTGATAGTCAAAAACTCTGCGGTTGCTTTTACTTTTCCCCAGGTCTTGGCTCCGGTGTCAAATTTCGTATTGGTGCGTTTAGATAGCCAGACCAAAAGGGGTCTGGACAGCTGGGACAAGGTCTGCAGCACGAGAAGCGCTACAAAGATGTACGACGATAAAACTCCCTGCCACACGAAGAAACAAAAACAACTTAAGGTTGTTGCCTTGTCGGCAAGGGGATCCAACCATTTGCCGGTTTCGCTTACGAAGTTAAACCGGCGGGCGATGAGTCCGTCCAGCGCATCAGTTAACGCCACGGCTACGAACAGTGGAATTGCCCAATACCACAGTTCATAGTAAGCCAAAAAGACCCAGATGATAGATCCGAGGATCCTCAAAAGGGATATTACATTTGGCTTTAGAATCGGGTTGTTCATGATAAACAGAGTTTTTGAACATTCCAATTCATCCAGTTCCATGGCTTTTTTGGTTAATCCGCGTTTTGCCAACAAAAAAAGACAAAATACGATGAAGCTGACGCTGAATATAACGGCTATTTCCATGGTTTCGCTCCCATTTAACAATTTTTATGGCTATTTACTTATAGTTAAAATTACTATAAATGCAATAAAAACATAACTCTTTTATTTATTTTATTTGAAATTTTTGAAATATAATTTATGACCTTTTGCAAGTATGACAGAAAAGATTTATATTTACTTTTTCAAAGAATTGATTTTTGGGTAAACTTTGTTATTATACATATAGTTTTTATAAAAAAATTTATAATGGAAAATAAATATATTGAAATATCTTTTATAAAAAAGAAATATCCTCTATTGTTCAAAATATTCAGCGTTATCCCTGGTTTTTTTGCTATATCATTAATAGTCTTGATAGTCACAAGTTTTTGTTTGTTTTTTTTAAATAGAGATGAGAATTTAAATAATATAATATTTTTTACTGCTATTGTGATTTTATGATTTTATCTTTGGTGGCTTATAAGATGATTCGAATTTATTATTTTTACTTTCATGGCTTCTTTCAAAATAATAAATTATAAGAAATTGAATTTTGATAAGATTTTAAAAAACTCTTGAGGTTTAAAAAATGAGGAAATACTTTTTAGAAATAAACTAAAAAAAGATATCCTACCAGAGGAGATAATACATCGGTTTATAATACCTACTTATAAAGAAAGTTTCGAAATAATAAAAGAGACTTGTGAAAACTTATTGAATTCTAACTATGACAAAAGAAAGTTTGCTATAACACTGGCGTGAGAAGAAAGAGATGAACAGAATTTTTTGGTAATAGCAAAAAAAATTATAGAAAAGTATAAAGATAAATTTTTTTATATAAATTATACAGTACATCCTAAATGAATTGAATGAGAGATTCCTGGTAAGTGAGCTAATATTTCATTTAGCTCGAAAAAAGAATACGAGAATATTTTAAATGCCTTCGGAGTAGCTCCGGATAAGGTTGTCGTCACAACTTTGGATGCAGATACAAATATAGATAGTGACTATCCTAACATTTTAACCTATAATTATATAGTAGCTGATAATAGAAAATATAAGAGCTATCAACCAATGATTTTCTTTTTTAATAATTTTTGGGATGCTCCTTTTTTTAGTAAAATAATAAGCCTCGGGAATAGCTTCTGGATGCTTTTTAATTCTCTAAAAAAATTTGGTATGAGAAATTTTTCTACACACGCACAGAGTCTTGATGCTTTGATAGAAACTGATTTCTGGTCCAAAGAGACTATAGTAGAAGACGGGCACCAATATCGAAGATCCTATTTTGTTTTTGGCAGCAAATATGAGTGTTTGCCAATCTTTACAAAAGTATATCAGGATTGTAATTTAAATACAAATATATTTTTTACTGCAAAAGCTCAATACAATCAGATAAGGAGATGGGCACATGGTGCTGAAGATTTGGCTTACGTACTTTGTCAGTGGGTTTACAACAAAAGTAAAGTTAGTTTTGGAAGGACGTTTTATGAGTTTATGAGACTTTTTGAGTGAACAATACTTTGGTCCACGTTGCATATTGTTCTTATGTTTTGATTTACATTTACTCTTATAAAAGATATCCCTTTGAGTTCGTTTATGGGCTTGGGAGGTGCAATATCTTTTTTCGTAAAAATATCTTTTTTGATATTTATTTTTGTAATATGATTACAGATGATATTTACTCCGTGGAATAAGTTGAAGTCCACCTCTGAAAAGATTAAAAGGACTTGAATATTTTTGTGACTGTATTTATTTTTGATAGGACCTACTTTGTTTATTTTTTCATGAATGCCGGCATTACATAGCCAGATTGCAATAATGATATGAAAACCTATGAAAAAGTTTAATATAACAAAAAAAGTGAGAAAGTAGATGACTTTTTTACGGGCTCACAAGAATTTTTATAAAGATAATGATAAGGTCATATCTATTTAGATAATATAAAAACTATGTATGATCTAAAACAACAACTTAAATTTAGTCTAACAAATAAAAAAATAAACACAGTATGTGTGTGAAACTTTTGTTTAACAATTATAAAAAAGTTTTATAATAATAAATTCAAAATAACTTGATCTATCAAAAATTCTATAATATTTTTGAATGTAAATCCAAGTTATGCTAAAAATATGATTTTTTTAAATAAAACAGAATTGATAAATAAAGTAAATCTTTGATTAAAAAATCTCTGATATGCTATAAAAATAAAAGATATTATATTGAAATAATAATATTTTTTATTTCAAGCCAAAAAATTTCTTGAGGTACTTTTCAGGTTTTTATATTATAGTCCAACATAATAAGTTTTTCAAACATGTTTTTTATATTATCTTTTTTTGTGATAAGTTTGTCTATTATTTTCATATTTTTTGCAACGACAAATGGATGCAGTTTCAATTTCTCTGCTATTGTCTTACTTTCTTTTATTCCTCTTTCTACAAAATCAATTATTTGAATTACTGCTTTTAATCCCCAATAGAGCATTCACAAAAATTGGAAATTATCTCATCAATTGTCTTGTATATTTTGTAGCAGATCCAATGTTCTTTTTTTGTCAAAGAACATATTGTCTAGTATTGTAAAACTATTTATAACTGCTTTGGGATAAACTACTTCGTCTATTATTTTTTTTGATATTTTAGTATTTTTTTCTCTGGCAAAAAAAGATAGTTTGTTTATTTCGTTTGAAATAAAGAATAGATCGTCCCCTACAAGTTCTATAAAATATTGTATCTCCTCTGTTCATATACTGTCTCCGAGTTTTTGTTTGATGAAGTTTCTCAACTCTGATTCTTTTAGTTTCTCATAGTTTTTTAAGGTGATATTTTCAGATAAAAATTTATATAATTTAATCCTTTTATCCGGAGTAAAACTAACAAAACAAATTATAACATCGTCTGGTATACTTTCAAAGTTATTCATAAATTTCGTTTCAAATTCTGTATATTTGCTTTCGGTTATTTTATTGTCGGTATCTGTATCTTTTGGGATCCCGAAAATTATTATAAGTTTTTTGGAAACAAAAAGTCCTCCTGAAAATATAGCATTAAATATTTCTCAAACATTGATTTCATTTGATTTAAATTCAAAGATATTGTCTATTCCATATTTTTCGGCAAAGGCTTTTTTTCGTTTTTTTAGTTCCTCATAGAGTAAAAATTTTTCTTGTCAGTTAAATAAAAAAATATTTTTCTTCATTATTTATCGATAAAATATAAACTTATTTATTTTTATTGAAAATATAAACTTATTCAAGTTTATTTGTTGTTTTTTATGGATAATGTGAATCCCCCTTTTTTTATATAATATGTCTGGGTTATGTATTTTGTTTTTTATATATAAATATTTTTAGTTAAAAGTAAATACTACTATTGTATTATCCTAGTGGATGGGCTGTTTTGCGTGCTTTACATTGTTGTCACTTTGCTATATGTTTTATTGCATTCCAAAAATATTTATTTATATTGATTGACGTAGGCTTTTATAAAATAATATAAACTAATGACTTTATCTAAAAAAACTATAAGAGAATTGCCTGCAGGAGGCATTCCAAATTGAGCGGAAACAAGTAGTTTATCGCAATCCTTGACGGATATTTTAAAAGGATTTATCCCTGAAAAATTATCTACTAAATTGTCCGTTTTGACAGGTGCTCTAATATTATTTCTAATGATAGGTGATGGCTTGTTTATAGAGAGGAAGACAAATAGGATAATAAGAGGTCGTGAAATAGATTCTATAAATATTATTGTAGATAATGTCAAAGAGATTCTAGATTTGTATATAAATTCACACTTGACTACTCTAAAGGCTTTGTCGACTCAAAGATTGATACAAAATTCTTTTAATGAAGAACAAGAGAGGGTTTTAGCTCAAGAAAGATTAGTAAATTTGTTAAAATGAGATTCAGATATTTGGGCAGTATTTGTAGTTGGGATGGATGGGAAGGTTGTCTCTGGATTGAATGCAGATGGAATAGACATGTCAGGTCTAGATAGGTCATGAAGAGATTATGTGCAAGCTTTATTAAGAGGGGAAAATCAATTTATATGAAAAGTTCAAATGGCAAAGTCTAAAGACATTCCTGTCTTACCTCTTTCTATTATTATTCAAAATAAAAAGGGAGAGAAGCAGTGAGCAGTTGTTATTATGATTGACTGGACAAAATTCATAGAAAAACATGTCGCATCTATAAAGATATGAAATAGTTGATATATTTATATGTTGGACGATAAATGAAATATAGTGTCTCACCCAGATAAAAAATTATTATTAACTCAAATGAATTCTGAATGGGTAGCTACGATATTGAATAATACAGACGGAGATACATCATATCAATTTGAATGAAAGAAAAAGACATTAGCTTTTGATACGGATAAACTTACAGGACTTAAGATTATAGGAAATGTATTAGATAGCGAATTAGAAGGGGACGCAAAAGAGATAAGAAATTGGCTCTTGTCATGAAGTGCTGCAGTCTGTTTTATATTGATACTGACTATATATGTTATGTTTCAACGTAAAGTAGGGAAGCCGATGAAGTCGATAAATGATTACTTGAGGGAAATAGAATCTTGAAATTTGGATGTGGTATTATGATGAAAATTTGGGAAAGATGAGCTTTGAGAATTAAGAGCTAGCTTATTACAAATGGTAAAAGCTCTGAAAGATAGGTTGTGATTTTCGAACTGAATTTTGGGATGAATCTCTACACCTCTGATAGTAGCAGATCCCTCACAAAAAATATCCTACATTAATCAATGAATGTTAGATTTGCTTGGATTATAGGGAGATATAATGTCATACCAATGAATGATCCTTGACCAATTCTTGGGTCAGGACGTAAATGGAAAAAGGATTTGAGATTTGATTTGAGAGGCTAACAAAATACACTGATTAGAAGCTGAAATAATGGATAGAAAATGAGGAGGTCATCATACTAATATGGATATTTCTCCTATTTCTTCTTTAGATGGATCAATGATGTGAACATTAGTAATGATGACAGATGTTACTCAAATAAAGCAGAGTGAGTTGAAAATAAAAGAACAACATCAAAATATACTGGAGGCGATACAACAGGTTGCTCAAATAGTTCAGAGCGTTATGGGGATTCTCAAAGATGTTAGAGTAAAAATTGACAGAGCAATAAGTTATGCTAGAGAACAGGAAAGTAGCGTGGGAGAAGTAATGACAGCCACAACAGAAACATCTGCTTCAGCTTCAGAGATAGCAAGAACAAATAGTGAAATAGGCGGATTGTCTGATGTAGTGAAAAATCAAGCTGAAGAGTGAGGAGATTTAATCCAAAAAAGTATACAAACAACATCTTCATGAAAGGCAATAACTACTATTTTGGAGAGAGATATGGTAGCCTTAGGAGAAGATGTTAAACAAATAAGTCAGATATTGAGTTTGATATCTGATATAGCGGATCAAACGAATTTATTGGCTCTAAATGCGGCTATAGAGGCAGCAAGGGCTTGAGATGCAGGTAGATGATTTGCCGTAGTTGCAGATGAGGTAAGGAAGCTTGCAGAGAAAACGAATAATGCGACAAAGGATGTAGCACAAGTAGTACAGACAATCATCAAAGCTACTAATAAAAACATACAGGAAACTAGAGAAGTATCAGGTCATGTAACAACAGCAGAGGCTTTAACAAGTGATTCTTGAAAAAAGTTGGGAGAAATATTAGAAGCTATATGACAACTTTCTGGAGAAATACATAGTATTTGAACTGCTACAGACCAACAAGCTGCTGCTATAGAACAGATAAGTAAAACTATCGTGGGGATATGAGAAGGAGCAAATAAAACGGTTGATATAATGAAGGATCTAGAAGAAATTTTGAAGGCTTTGGAAGATCAAATGAATGTATTAGACCTTACAATGGAATCATTAAGACAAGGCTAGTAAAATTCTATCTTCGGTAGACAGAATTGTTTTTTAATAAATTTGACAAATAAATTTTTTTGAATATAATTTGAATGATAAATTTAACAAATAAAAATAAAAATGACTGACAAAAAAGAAAGCCCAATATGAGAAGGTCTAAAAGAATTGGATAATTTGCAATGACCTTTGGATGAGTTAAAAAAAGAATTAGGAAAGAGCTGACAAGAAGAAAAAGCTCTTTGAGAATTGGAAAGAGAGATTACAGATCCAATAAGAACAACATTGATAAAGTTGTTAAATAAACTTTCAGGCTTTGATGTTTCAAAAATTAAATGAAACGAAGTAGAGCAATTATCAAATGGTCTAAAAAATATGAGAGATATTTTTTGAACAGATGTCGTAGCAGAAGTATTACAAAATACTTGAGGCAATATAACTTATGAATCAATAAGAGAGCTGTGCGATAAAGTCAATATGGCAGAATTAGGTAAAGACGTGGAAACAGGTAAAACCGTAAAAATAACAGCTACTGAATTGAAAGAGCTATTGGAATTTATTTCTGCAAAAGATATCAAATGAGCTGTTGAAATGTTAAAATTTCAGATAACAGAAAATGTTTCTTCGTCAGAATTATTGAGAGATAGTGACCTTTCCAAGAAGGTAGATGAATTTCTATCAAAGCAACCTGAAGATTCTAGACAGTTTAAAGATTCCAAAGATTTCTTTAATAAGATGGATGCAGCATGGGGCCTTTATTTCAAAAACTTAAAATCTAATTGGTCAGAAGATACAATAATAAATATGTCTTCTTGAATGTCTTTTGGTCTTATGGAGATTTTTAATCATTATAAAGGGGAATCTGATAAGGGAATAATGACTATTGTTTGAGGTATTACAAAAGGGGATTTCAGCAGTCTAGAGAAAAGTTTTTGAAAAAAATTATGATTTAATGAAAACTTAAAATCAATAGGTACAGAACTATGATTTGATAAATCCCCAGATGAATCTGAAAAGTATGAAATATTAAACAATCCTGCTAAATTTAGTGCTCTTGCAAAAGAATATATAACAGGAAATATGTCTGATGAAATGTTAAAACAAAAAATAATAGAATCTAGAAATGATAATAAAAATTATCCTAGAATAACTGAAGCAGATAAAAATAAAATCGAAGATATTTCAAAAAAATTCTGACAAAGTTTTAATGAACAAGTTTTTGGCGCTGCAACTTTAGTGCCGGAAGTTGCTCAAATTGTCTGACAAGAGGATAAGGGAGCTCAAAAACCAAAACTTGTAAAAGTTATAGAAGCGTTTTGTAATAAATGGAAAATAGACTGATGGATAAAAGATGTGATATTAGCAGTCATAGGAATGTTTACATGAATAGATACCCAATGATGAGATGAATCTTTTGATAAGAATGAGATATTGAAAGCATTTTGAACATTTTTTAGTGACGATAATAGTATTAAGTGAACAATTTTTGATTGACTACGCCAAAGTAATCCTGAATTCGAAACCACTACTTCTTCATTTGATAAGTTGGAATGGAAATCAGGCGGGGTTTTAACAAAATGGAAAAAAGCATCAGGAGAAAAAGATCGAAGTGTTTTCTTATCAAAATTGTTTAATGCAAAAGGTAAATTTATAAAGCACACTGAAGAAAACGTACTTCAGGATAAAGATTGAAATAATATAGAGTTTTTGAAAGATGAAAAAAATTCTAATGGAAAAACTAAAAGATATATTGATTTAAAAAATTTAGATATGTATATTCATTTGTATGATAAATCTTATCCAAATGAAAAAGTGTTTTAAATTAAAATATTGATAAAAAAGTTCTTAAATTATTGACATATTATAAAAAATATATATAATAATATTACCCTGGTTGGGGAATCTAAAACTTTTTAGTCATTGTTTAAAAAAACTCCTACAAGAGGAGTTTTTTTGTTGCCTCAAAAAACAGAACGTTTTTGGGATTTGTTGAAATCGTGAAGTGTTTTAATCAATGGGTATGTCCCAGTATCCTCTATATAAAAGTCTTTTCCCATTTATTTGCTTTAAAATTAATTATTAGGTAATTTTTTGAGGTGACTTTGTTTCCACCAGTCGGCAAAGCCTGTATTTGTCATTTCTATCCAGATTTGTTTTCCGGACTCTGTTTTCAAGGCTCTACCTACATTTTGTATCCAATCGTTAGCTTCTCCGTGTCATAGTTCTAGATAAACTTTTCATTGGAAAGCCATTTCCAGGTAATCTGCATCTTTTGCTATTTTTCATTCTATGGTTGATTTTTCATCCATTTCTTTTAGTAAAGAAATTATTTCGTCTGAAAAGGGTAATAAACTTAATTGATCCTGCCAAATTTTTTTTTCAGCTTCTTTTTTGCCGGAAATATATCTTGCACCGATTTTATGTATATCTCCAATTCTTGTTTCGGCTATATCGTGCCAGATCAGCATTTTCACTACTTTCGATGAGTCGGCTCATTCCATATTTGCCAAAATATATCATATTTGGGCGGCTGATAAACTGTGTTCAGCTACAGAATCCGGATTTTGCACACCTGCTAGTCTCCGTCATTCATGTTTTACCTGTTTGAGATGAAATGCTTCAAAAATAAGATTTACAATTTTTTTAATCATGCTAATATTTTTCATCTAAAAATACTGTTTCTAGACCAAATTCTTTATTCAAATGATGAGATAGTAGCTTGACTCATATTTTTTCTGTTTCCCGATGTCAACCAAGAAGTATTGATTGTTTCATCTCTTTTGCCATCAACATATGGCCGTGAGATGATTCACCAGTTATAAGTAGATCGTATCAATCTTTTAAAGCTTCTTTTGCTTGTCAGCCTCATCATCAGCTCACTATAGCTACTGAATTTATAAATTCTTTTTTCCCAAAATTATATAATTTTTTTTCAAATCCCATTTGTTGTGCAAAAATACTTTGAATAGTGCTGATATGTATTTGTTCTTCAAATTTCAATCAATATCATATAAAAACCCCGTGGTAATTATCAAAGTTTTCTAATTTGTAATTTTTTAGTCAAAAAATATTTATAAAAGCTTGTGTTATGCCTATATTATTTCATACTTCAGGATGTGCATCTAGAGGAAGATGACATGCATACAATGCAATATCATTTTTGATAAGTTTGGATATCCTTTCGTAGTTTCTTTCAGTGATTACATAGTTAAACGCCCAAAATATGCCGTGGTGTACTATTAACATATCTACTTGTTCTTTGATTGCGAGATCAAAAATATATGTACTTGCATCTACTGCATATCATATTCTTCTAATTTCAGTATTGGAATTGTCTACTTGCAGTCCGTTCCTGCTGTCATCCATCTCCAAGGAAAAATCTTTGATTCTCAAATAATCATTTAAATAGTTTATTAAAGTAGTTTTATCCATTTTGTTTTTTTAGATATAAATTTTTTTAAATAAACTTTAACCTCTATTTTCTGAAAAAAATTAAGAATAAAGGCTAAATACTTTATATTTAATTAATAAAAATTATCAATGCCAATTTAAAGAATATGTAGCAAAAACAGGAATTACTTTATATTAAAAAAAGTTTTTTATTAGTAAAATTGGTTTTGATAAAAAAGTATTGATTTTATAATACCAAAAGATTATTATCAATAATTCTTTATATTTTATAAAGCAAATGAAAGATAATATTTTACAGAATTTTTTGAAAGAGAGTTATAATGCCAATAAAAAGCAATATGTTATCAATATATTTAATAAAGTAAGAGATTTTATATATCAGATAAATTGAGCAACTACCATTAAAAAATTATTGGACATTAGAGAATGATACTGCGTGCCAAAAACTAGATTATTAAAGGCTTGCTATGATGAGTTAGCATATGAAACAAAAATATGTTTTATCTCTTTTTCGTTTTCTTTTATTGATCTTCCTCCACATTTGATGAATTGGGGATATTCCAAAAAACCTTGATATCATGTTTTTCTAAAAATTAAAATAGAGGATAAATGGATAGATGTTGATTCGACTTGGAATAAGGAATTAGATGGGACATTTTGAAGCAATTTAGAGTGGAATGGCTTATCTTCTCAAAAAGTCGTATGCAATTATCATGAATATTTTGTCCCTCAAAACGAGTCCGATGAAATCAGAATTAAAAAAGAATTATCTAATGATTACAGATTAACTGAAGATGATTTCAAGTGGATCGCCGAGTTTAATGCTTATATCAAAAAAATATCTGCATAGAAATGTTTATTTATAAATTTTATGTAAAAATAGATATTTTTTGGTTTTTTTGACAAATATATAAAAATATTTATAATTAGGATAGAATTTATAATTTACAAAGTAAAAAAATGACAGAAGCACCTCAAGAATACGTAAGAGTTCAAAAAAAAGTTTGAGAGACTTTTGAGAGAGTAGAAAACGAACAAGCAAAGAAGATAGACGAAAAACTACAAAAACTGGAATTGTCTCTAGCAAAAGCTGAAGAAAAAGAAGAATTTATCAGAAAGATGAAGAAGATTTTTGGAGATAAAAAATCCGAGATAAAGGTGGAAAATAATAGAATTTCAATAATTATGCTGGAATGAGCAAACGAAGATGAGATAAGTCAAATTGTAGATTGAATAAGAATAGAGGGAGAAAAAGTTTGATATGACTTTAACCTTGATGGCAAGATAGATGGAGATGAACTAATAAAGTCTTGAAATCCTGAAAAGATAGATGAAAATTGAATAATTTGAAATTTTGGTAGATTTTATATGTCTGGATGAATAGAAAATTGGGATATTCCTGACCAGATAAATAATATCCAGTATCATTCATATTTATTGTGAGATCAATCATTTACTGGAAGAAATCTTGCGATAACAGCAAGAAATTTGAGCAAGACGCATGAATGAGCAGGGTGAATTTGTTTTTCTGATAAAAAAATAGTGAAGACAGAAGATGGGAAAAGTTATCTGGTAGTGATATGAGAATCAGAAGAAAGAAATAAAGTCCATCTTGATCAAAATTACAAAGATTTAAATGATTTACTTTCAAAAGTTAGAGGAAAAACTGCAACAAAAACCGTTGATGGAAAAGAAGTATTGTGAATAGAAGCCTGGGTTACTGAAATATCCGGTGCTGATCAACAAAAACAGATGAATATATATGAGGCTTGAGAACGTGAGGTTCATCAATCTATAAAAGTTGATTTTGTAGATAAGTGAATTGACAAAGAAAATCCTATTCATTTGATAAAAGATAGTAATGGGGATTATAATTATGAATTTTTTGATAAGAAGTCTTTTTCTAAATTAACATTTACTTCAAAAGAGATAGAAGAAATAAAGAAACTATATGAAGTCTGAACAGATGGAAATATCAAAATAAAAGAAAATACGGCAGTAAAAATTGACTTAACAAATAAGGGGATTACTGCTGATCAAATTCAAAATATATTAGGAGAATGACTTTTTTTCGTGTTTGAGAAATTAGATATAAATTGACAGAATTTTGACAGCACTTGTAAAATAACAAAAGAAGACAATGCCATAAAGATATCTCCTACAGACAAAATTACCAAAAGAGAAGAGGTCGATCTTTGATTTGGTATAAAATTTGACAAGACAAACTTTCTTTATAATGCGGCATTCATTAGAGATTTGACGAAAATAGAGAAAGGGAAACAGTCTTTAACTCTAAAATGACTCTACGGTTGGTGAGATATGGATGCAGAACTTGAATATTCTCAAGATCTAAAAACCATTAAAAATATTAAATTGAAAACTATCTGAAATGAAATACAGATCAACGACGTAAATTTAAATGTAGACGTAAAAGACGAGAAAGATATACACAATTTATACGTCAATGTAATGAGGACTATATATCGTAGTCTAAACATAAGTTATATGTCAAAGACATGAATTCTAGATTCAAAGGATTGATTTCAATATGATGCTAAAACTTCTAATGCTACCATTTCCTATGGCAAGATCTGAAAGATCTGAAGAGATAAATGGGATAAATATTATGAATCAGCAAAAAAATTAAATAACAAAGAATATAAGGATATATCATTTTTGATATGATCTAGGTTAGTTAATCCTATAAAATTAAAGTATGCTGATATAAAAACATTTCAGTTCCAAGGAGTTTGAGGGTTGGCCGCTAAATTTGAGTCAAGCACAAAATGATCTGAAGCCATATGATACGATAGTACTTGATGAGCTTCCTATGGTATATATCAGATAGCTACCAAAACTTGAGGTATGAGTGATTTTCTAAAGTTCTGTGAAAAAAGTCACGCAGGCATATATTGAAGATTGAATCCTAAAAAATGAGATATGTGGAGGATAAATTGATCTTTTGCCACTGAATGGAAGGCAATAGCAAGAGATGCATCTCTATCTAAAGAGTTTGCACAGGTACAGCACGATTATATCAAACATTCTCACTATGATTTGGCTATGTCTCAATTACAGAATAAGAAATTAGTAGATATGATAAATTCTTCAAAAACTTTGCAAGAGGTTATGCGATCTACAGCTGTTCAACACGGAGGAACTTGAGCATCTAGAATATTCAACGGAGTATATAGAGAAGGGATGTCTGAAAAAGAACTTATAACTGCTGTATATGGGGAGAGAGGTACTAAATTTGGACGTTCCACCGCCCAAGTACGTCATTCTGTGCAAAATCGTTTTGTGCAGGAAAAAGCAATTGCGCTATCTATGCTTGCCAATGAAAGGAAATGACAGCCAGGAACTCATGAACAGTCTCCCACAACAACAGGGCAACCTCAAGTAGCAGAGACTTCAAGGTCCCGTACAAGTTCAGTGGAAAGATCTTTTTCAAAATTGCCTACAGGTACATTGATCTCAATGTGAGAAACTGTAACTATAGATTATAACTGAAAAACTCATAAAATATTTGCATCTCAATCGGGTGACAGCATCACTATATGATTTAATGAAAAAAGATATGAGTGAAAATTACCGGCGTCATGAGTAAAAGTACAATGATTACGTAAAGATTGAAATGGAGTTATTTTACTTACAGATTCAATATTTTCGCCAGAGGTTCCATTATCCACTGCTAAATTTTCTGAACTTTTGACAAAAATGGCTCACAATGAAAGTAAAATAGAAATGGGACCTATAACTTTGAGTCAAGTAGCATAAGTATCAGTAGACAAATTTTTGATTGAAAAAATAATAAAATTAATTATTATATAGAGATATAAAAAAATTTTAAAATACACAATATTATGTTTTGACGAACAACAGATTCTGCTCAAATGCAGAAATGAAGAAATAATATGCCGTTTAATACAGAAAATATGTTGCCAATTTCTGAGATTAGAGGTGACGTAGTAATTTTAAAGGATGGATGACTTAGGTCTATAATTAAAGTTTTTTGATTGAATCTAGATCTCAAAAATTACGAGGAACAACTTATATCTATAGAACAATATAAGAGATTTTTGAATTGATTGGATTTTCCTATTCAGATTGTAGCAAGAAGTTCGTATTTGGATCTTACTGATTATATAGAATATATGAAAGAAAGAGTAGAACTCATAGAAAATGAAGTCCTAAAGGAACAATGAAATTTATATATATCATTTTTGGACGAGATAAATTCAAAGCAGTGACTTATATATACCAAAGAATTTTATATAGTAGTACCATATTATAGCTTATGATCTGATGCATGAAAATTACGTAGACCTTGGCGAAAGAAATTTTTAGATTCGTTGGATACAAAAGAGTCTGCAGAAAAGGTGGTTGCTAGATATAGAGATTTTCTCAAAAACAGACAGCACCTAGACACGAGATGCTATCTGATAATGGAATGACTCAAAAATATAGGTTTGGTCTGTGAGAGACTAGATACTCCTGAAATAATTTCGTTACTTTTTAAAGTGCATAATCCTATTTCTCAAAAACAGGATAAATAACTCAAATTTTACTTTGAAGTGTAAATAATATTATGAATTCTTTTCCCAAAAAATTAACTATAGGTATGTTTATTTTATATAATACATATATAATTTATCTTTTGATAGAATATTAGCCATTTCTACTATTTCTTCGTATTTTACCTTTTCATAGTCTCTTAGTATATCTTCTAGACTTTCTATTTCTTTTTTGATAAGATATTGTCTTCATATAAATTCTGCCATTTGGTCAGAGGTTTCTATTCATATTTGGGTAGATCATTTCAAATATCATAATGCTTTTTCAAATTCTTCTTTCTTGATGTCTCCTTCTGCTATTTTTTGTAATTCATCATAGATCGCTTGCGTTCCAAAGTCGAATCTATCTTTTTCTATTCCAGCCCTAATCATAAAAAGTCAGTTTATCTCACCGTTATAATGATTCCCTGAAATATAATAGCATAGTCCTCTTTTCTCTCTGATTTCTTGAAAAAGTCTGGAAGACATGTTTCATCATAATATAATAGACAATATATCCGCAGCAAATCTTTTTTCGTCAAATATATCATATCAGTCAACTCAAATCACTAGATGATTTTGTTCTGTTTTTTTATCAGTAAATTCTATTCTATTTTCTGGTTTAAACTTATCAAATTTTGGCATTTCATAAATCCTTTTTTCTGGTAGTTCTTTGAATGTTTCAGAGACTTTATCTTCTATATCTGCTTGATTTTCTATTTTTCAAGCGATGATAATAATAGTATTGTCTTTGGTATAAAGACTGTTTTTGTGTTGGAAAAGATCGTCTTGTGTAAAAGTTTTGATATTTTCTGCAGGTCAAGTAATAGGTCGACCGTAACTATTATCTCCGTAAAAATATCTTTTGAATTTATCAATCACAAGTCTGTGTGGCATGTCTTCATACATCATGATCTCTTGGATAACTACAGATTTTTCTCTTTCCATTTCATCTACAGGGAATAGTGAATTTACGAGCATATCTCCAAGTACGTCTATCCCTCTGAATATATATTGTGGGGCGGCTTTGACATAATACCCAGCGTATTCTTCTCCTGTGTAAGCGTTAAATTCTCATCATATTTCATCTATAGTTTCAGCTACGATTTGTGGGGTAGGATATTTTTTTCAACCTTTAAAGAACATATGCTCCAAAAAATGAGAAATTCAGTTTGTCTCTCTTTTTTCATAAATACTTCAGGCCTTTGACAAAATAAGAACAGTGACAGAGTTTGAGGTGGGTATATTTGAGAATATTACATCTATTCAGTTTATTTTTTTTATTTCGTATTGCATTTTATTTTTTGTGATATAAAAAATAAATTATACATATTTTGTACTGATTTTCAAATCAATAATTTGACAAATTTTGTCAAAAAAAATATAATTAGAAAAACTTTAAAATAAAAACAAAAAAGATGAAACAAGTAGAAAATTTGGAAATAAAAAGAATAAATTGAGCCATCTCAACTGTAAATTGATTTATAGACATAGCTGATAATATTGCTTTTGAAAGTGAAAATGATAAAACTATGTATATTGCTTCTCTCAAAACTATTATTTCATATCTAGAAATTTATAAAAATAATTCGGATAAAAACTCTTTAAGCATAAATCTTGATTTTTTATTTAATGACGGAGTAATACATACATTCAAAAAATATTTATGAGAAGAGATTATCACTCTGCAGTCTCAAATAAGAAAAGTTATAATTTCAAAAAAAGATAGATATATAGCCCGCGTAGAAGAACAATTGATATCATGACTGGAGTGAGAAAATATAGAATGAAGTAATTTATTTGAAATTATAACCATAGAGTGAGCCAATAAATTATTTAATTTAGTCAACAAAAAAAACGATTTTGAAGGCTGATGATATCAGATAAAAAATTGATTTTGGATGAGATGAAAAGAGAAATTAAGTAAATTTAATATAACTGAAATCAAGATTATAAAAAGAAATAATTCATTAATTTTGATAGGACAGAATTGAACTACTAGCAAATTTATTATATTATGAAAAATAGATAGAAATCTGAATATAAAAACTTTTGATTCAAGAAGAAGTCTTTCAAGTTTGGAGTATAATGAAAAATTGTGATACCTGCAGTGATTTTCAAATTATAACTGAAGTTCAAATTATTTCTTTGTAGATTTAGATACTTTAGACTCAATCTTTGATATATCCGAAATAAATCAGAGAAGTAATGGTAGTATTTCTTGAATGTTGGAATATAGAGTTCATTCCAAAAATCCTTGGATACTCTTATATGATAAAAATTGAAAAAGACTTTGGAAAACTTGAAAAATATTAGAGTTTCCTACAAACAGGAAAATATGAGCAGCTTAGATTTAAAAAAATAAAATGAGAGAAATAAGTTTAAATGATGTCTTTAGTCTTGTAATAGCTTTTCTTGGATTAGTGTTTGGTTTTTATCAGTGGCTAAAAAATAGACCAAATATAAATTTTGAAATCTCTCATTCATCACTTTTTATAGTTAAAGATTTGAAATATTTTAATTTTGTTATTGATATTCAAAATAAAAGCAATTTTAATGTGAAAGTGAAATCTATTTATTTCCCTATGGAAAAAATTTGTTGATATCAGTATGAGCTGCCTTTTGACGTAAATATTGCTCCTTACGATAGTCATGAGTTTCATATATGAGAAAGAGCTGTTTGATTTTTTGTCTCAAAACTCGCTCAAATCCTGAAAAATAATGAGAAATTTTTTGATAAATTAGAAGCTGAAATATGAGAAAATGTACTAAAGAGAGATTATAATCTTTTTAAGAGTTATTCTATTGCGATGAAGTTCTGTTATTTCCCTGTAGATTGTGATATTTTTAAATTTTATCTCAAAAATTGATCATTGAAAATACCTATGGTGATAGACACTGGTTATGAAAAATACAAGACAAAGCTAGTTATAAGTCAAAAAAATTTTACCTATGCAAAGCCTTTTAATGTCAAAAAAATAGACTAGAAATTTATGTTAAAATAAATAATATTAGTTTAGAATTGAATTATTATTTTAAAAATATATAAAAAGTTCATTTATAAAAATTTAACAAGATGAAGAAGGTTTGGAAATTTACGTTAAAACAAATATATCTCAAAGATATAATAAGTGGAGCCAAGACAGTAGAATGAAGGACATGAAGAATATTTCAGCAGATCAAAGCATGAGACGAGATAATTTTTTTTAATAAATTTGCTGAAGTTAAAAAAACTATAAAGGAAGTTAAATGTTATTCAAATATTGATGATTATCTTCAAAATGAACTTGAGTCTTCTCTTCCATGAATAAAATCTATAGAACAATGAAAGAAGTTATATTTAGCAATTCCGTGATACGTACAAAAAATTAGGCAGTACTGAATTATAGCAATAAAATTCTAGGTTTATCAGGAAAATAAAATTAAAATATTTCTTTAAAATATCCTTGACAATTGTTTTATAAAATTTATAATTTTATAGATTTATTTTGATATAAAAAATGAAAGAAAAAATTTATATCTTAATTGTTATTTTATTTTCGGGTTTTGTATTCTTATTTGCGTTAGGTAGAAGCTGCGGGTGTGCGGATCCTGTGAGATCCAGAGATGCTGCAAGGAGGGCTCATCTAAACCAACTTAAACGTTGACTGACCGATTATTTATTGTTAAATAATTACGTCCCTGTTTATAAAGATTTTACAGGAACAGATATATTGAGCGGTTATTTGATGCCAGATTTTTTAAAAAAGATGCCTCAAGATCCTCTAGTCAAGCAAAAATATTATTACAAGAGTGTGGGTGGTACGTGATTTGTTTTGGCAGCTGAAATGGAGACAAGTCATATGGATTGTAATTTAGCCGTATGAACTCTTGATCTGGTAAATAAAATGATTGAAAATAAGTCTGCAGCCGAAATACAAGCATTATTAAATAGTTATGATAAGAAGAATAATAATAAATGCTTTTATTTGGTACCCAGCACAAAAGATGATAAAGATTACTAAAAACGTTGCAAAAAATTATATCACTTATTGTCTTGATATAATAAAAAAGTGACTTTATCTATTACTTTTTCTGTTCTTTGGTTTTATAATTTACTCATTCTTTTTTATGAGTATGTGTGCCTGTGGCGACGATCCAGTAACCCAAGCCAGAACTAGAGATGCTAAAAGAATATTTAATTTAAAAAAAATACAACAGTGATTAAATAGTTATATATCAGTAGAGAAGTCTGCTCCTACTTTTGAAATGTTTACGTGAACTGATGCATTAGAACAATATCTTGTTCCGAATTTTTTGGAGGAATTATGAAATGCTCCAAAATGAAATGAAAAATATTACTATAAGAGTGTTGGTAACGCTTGATTTATCTTGCTATCAGAAATGGAAGCGTCTTATTCTTCTTGCAACCTTGTAGCTTCGACTATAGGGGAAGTAAATCAAAAATTAGCTGGAAAATCTATAGAAGATATACAATCATTATTAAATAAATATGATAAAACTAATAAAGAAAAATGTTTTCTTGTTTTAACAAATTCTGCTCACTAGGGTTGTATTTTATTTTGGATTAGACAAAATGAATGATTATTTAGTCATCTCTCTTATTTTTTTTATAATATCGTTTTTTTGATCGTTTGATAGATCGGTTTGCTTTATTAGAAATTTTACATTATCGTTTATATATTTTTTTAGATAGTTTATCACTATTTGATTTTTTTTGTCTGAAGTAAGTCCTTCAAACTGTTTTTCTCGCCAGAGCTGGCTTTCCAAAATTTTTTCTTTTTGATCTAAATCTATTTTGTCTTCCAAAATTTTTAGAAGCAGAGGATTATTGAAAGCATTGATATTTTCAATTATAAAAGATGAATATAAAGAAACGTTTAGATCGTTTTGTCAGATAAAATCCTTGAAAAAAATAGCACAGAGATAATAATTTTTATCCTCATCTTTCTTACTGTCTTTCTTTATCTGTCTAAATCTATTTTTGTCTTTCTGAAAAAGTTTGAATTGATTTAATAAATTTGTGTCATCTATTCAGATTTTTTTTGCAATTTTTTCTATAAAAAGAGATATTATACTGTAATCTCTGATGTCTGCAATAATTCCGAATATAGCTGAAAGTAAATTTTTTCTTCAAGTTGGACTGTTTATACTATTTTTTGCGAGAAGTTTGTCTAATATAAAATCAAATCAATCATAAATCATAAATCAGATTTTATTAAGATTTTTTACGTCACGGTCGATTTTTTGTCATTCAAATTCATTGTTTACATATTCATCAAAATCTTTAGTTCATTTTGGTAAAGATAATATTTCGGGGTAAATTTCGTTTTGGTATGCAAGTTCCATTGCTCTCAATGTCGCATTAAATCCAGCTTCGTCGTTGTCAAAAGCAAATATAAAATTTGTACTATATCTTTTGGCAAGAGCTATATGTCCAGGAGTTAGAGACGTTCCACAGGACGCTACTGCAATAGGAATTCACGCCCTGTGGAATCATATTACGTCCATATATCATTCTACAAAAATTATTTTTCAGAAGTCCTTGATATAATTCTTTGCAACGTTTAGTCCGTAGAGAACTTTTGATTTGTCGTATAAAATGGTTTCCGTAGTGTTGATATATTTGGGCATATCATCGGGTTTCATAGCTCTGCCTGCAAAAGCTACAACATTTGACATATGGTCATATATTGGGAACATTATCCTGTTCCTAAAGAAAGAATACAGATCCCCAGTATTTCATTTCCTACCAAGTCCCAATGCTATAATTTCGTCATCAGTAAATCAAGAGTTTTTGAGAGTTTTTGTGAGTTCATAATTTGAATCGGGAGCAAATCATAGTTCAAAAGAATTTATAATTTCATCAGTCAGATTTCTGTTTTCATAAAGATATTTTTGTGCAGTGTCGGATTTTGTAAAGTTTTCTCTAAAAAATTGTAAAACTTTTTTGTTTATAAGTTTAGCTTTTTCTTTTTGAGAGACTAGTTTTTGATCTTTAGCTTCTCCATAATTGTATTTGGATAAATCCACATTAGCCTGTTTTGATAAAATTTTTATAGCTTCGGGATAGTCTATCCTTTCTACCTCCATCAAAAATTTGATAGCATTACCACCTGCTCCACATCAAAAACATTTGTAAATCTGTTTGTCAGGAGCTACAGTAAAAGAAGGTGTTTTCTCCTTGTGAAAAGGGCAGAGCCCGAGATAATTTTTGCCTGCTTTTTTCAAATTTACATATTTGCTTACTACATCTACTATATCCAGATTGGATAATATATCTTCACTTAAATTAGACATCACGTTATGTACAAAAAATAAATTAGGAATTATTCTCTATTACGGACAAATTTTTTGAAAAAAAATTTATGGAATTTCATGTTAAGAGTTAATTATCAGATCCGTAATCTAACTTCATTACTTTTGAAATAATAATATAGATATCTTTTCTCAATTCAATTGAATTTTATGATTTTTATCAAATTTCTTGCATTGCGAAAATAAATTCTGTTTATTTTTATTGTACGACTTTATGGGTTTTTGTAAATTAGAGATCTATTGGAATATCAGAAATTATTTGAGTATAATTAAATTATACAATTTTTTGCACTATGAAAAAATCTTATATAAAATTATACTGCTTGGTCTGCTTGCTGTCTGCCTCCTAGTTTCAATCTTCCTGCACTATATGCTCATCTGTCCGGGAAAAAACGGGTATGTTCTATAAGTCATGTTTTTTTACTAGCAGCCTCTATCACTTGAACTTGCCATCAATTTCATACTCTTTGAGCCGGACCTGTAGCCATACATATATGTCCATATTCTTTATGTCCTCTTTTTCCCCTTCATCTCCCAGCTCTTCTTGGAGGTCTGTATAATACATCTCAAGCGTTGACTTGTCCTATATCAATTTTTTGAGCTTTGTTGTGGTATATACCAGATGAGTCTAGTCATTCATTTCGATCAAAAGCAGCATTAAGAAATCATGAACAATCATATCATCAACGTTGTGATCATAAGACATAAGGAGTTCCTTTAGCAACTTCACCTCTCATTCGAGAAGTTGCTTTGATCACTGAAGGATTATTGGCATTTCCTCCTGCTTGACTGTATGTTTCCGCTCTCAATTTATCCGTATCAATTTTTTGAGGAGATTGAGAGTCTTTCGTATTATTTTTAGTGCTTTCTGCCTGTGGTCTATCTTGATAATCACTTCTATCAGTTCTACTTGGGCGAGTGGTAGTTTTAGATGTGTTTTGTCTGTCAGGAGTTTCTGGAGAGGAGGTTTGTTTCTTTTTATCTAGAGTTTTTTTATATCATTGTTCTCAAGGTTTAAGAGTATTTTGAGATAATAATCGTTCTACATACTTCGGATTTGCAAGAGTTGCTTCTTTCGGAGAAAATGAAGGGCTGGATTCTAGTTTTTGGGCAGCCTTTTTACATTTTGCTGATGAGCATTCCAATCATTGGATATCTCAAGGATTAACCTCAGCTTCTCTGGTTTTGGGAGTGTCTATTCCTGGCATTTCTTTTCCAATTATTTTTAAAAAACATTCCGTTGTGTTTAATTATATATTTTTTTAAAAAAAAGTCAATTATTTTAATATATTAGACATCATTTCTTACAAAAAATATATTTAAGGCGTAAATCGAATGTATAATCAAAGAAATACAAATTCTTATAAAAAAAGTTTTTAAATTTAAAGTTATCTTTTTTCAATTTTTTTTGTTCTTATAGTATCTAGTTTGATGTATACAAGTGGAAAAATTCTTGACTTTAGATTAATGAATAGAAATCGAAGAAATAATAATTAAATAATCCATGTTTGTGTCCCTGCAATATAATTAAAATTTTATATCCCAAAAGATAATTATATATTCGAATTTATAATTATTTTTTATAAAAAATTGTATAATTTTAAAAAAAGTATGCTTATTAAAAAAGTTTATCTGGAATTTTATATCGGGTCTTACATAGATTTTTGAAACTCCTCCCAAGCTTTTGAAAATTCTGTTAATGATTGTCTAAATTTCATCAAGTCTTGTCAGAGATTTGTGTTGGTTTGATTTTCTTGTCTCTCCGCCTGTCTGGACTGATCTAGGGCTGTTTCTTTAGTATCAAGAGAGGGTTTAATATTCTCGGGTTTTGATACTGGAGTGTTTTCTGGATTTCCCATTTTATAATTATTTCCTTATAAAGGTTTATAGCTTTATCCTTTGTTATGATTGTAACTGTGCTAGAGTTAATTCATTTCATTTTTTATACAGAGCATCCATGTTTTTTCACATAGCATCTAGGTTTGACTTGTCTGCCAGGTCAAAATTTTTTGAAGCCATTTTAAATCATTCCTTATTTTTAGGTGTTTTTTTTTCGTTTACGTATACATCTGGAATTTTTTCTGGATTGAACATTTCATTAAATTTTATATTGTAAATTTTTATTTAATAATTATAAAGGAAATTGTAAAAAAATCAATAGAAATTATTTTTTATTTTTAAAAATCTTCAAAATGTCCAATGATATAGCCCAGAATTTATTACAGCAAATATCTTTGAAATTAAAAAATGATATAGAAAAGAAGTTTATACCCAAAATCAATTCTTGTATAAGTCAAGTTGAAAAACTGAATTTGGAAGAATGCAAGGAAATAAAAAAACTTATGCATTATCCCATTGAATTATTACAGCAAAAAAATTTGGATATAACAACGTATTTTGCCAAGATAATAGAAAGAAGACAACAAAAGGATAATTTGCTTTTTCAGATAGTAGATAAATTCGATGTCTCTGCCGATTATAGAAAATTTAATCAATACATAAATGACTGGAGAACAATATTGAAAGATCTAGGGATATACATAAATACAGAAATAAAAAAGGCGATTTTTGAATTAAATACTAAAATAAATCAGATAAAGCTCAATGGTAATAAGAAAAAGGAAGCACAAGAAGCCTCTTCTATAGATAGTATGTTAAAAGATATATAATTTATAAAAAACTCTTGCATTTTGGAAAAATTTTATTACAATATTATAAATTTTATAAATTAAAATAAATGAAAAAAATGAAAAAAATTGATCAAAAGGTGGTAAAGCTACTAAAAAAATGAAAATGATTTACATTAGTGGAACTCATCATTGTTATAGCTATTATAGCGATACTAGCTGTAAGTGCTTTCTTGTTACTCACCAAATGGATATGAAAATCTAGAAATTCTACAAGAATTTCCGATGTTAACAAGGTTGTTCAAGGGATACAGGTTTTTTATATGGCAAAGTGAAAATACCCAACTCCAGATAAGGCAATAAAAATAAAAGCAAAATATGGTAGTACTGATTATAATCAATTTGGATATCAGTGAAAATTTACTGAAAATACAAAAGCCGAATGAGTAGAAATCAATAAAGCTCCAGAAGATCCTCTAGATCAATGAGAAAATTTGTCTTATACTAGAATTGATTTTTGAGCTAAAGGTTTTGAAGTATGAGCATTATTGGAAAAAGAGAAAAATTCTTGATATCTTAATACCAAAAGTGTATACGCTGATGATGTATATGCCACTGTTACAGATAAAGAAACAAGAACTCCTTATGTAATAAGTCTATACAATTCTTGAGATCTAAAAAGTATGAATCTTCCTTATCTTACAGTATTTCAACAATGAGAATGATTGCCTGACTCTGATGAATTAGGAACTGATGGTTCTATTACTATTAGGCTTGATGACAAGGTTGTAATAGATGTAACATGATCAAACGTATCATCAAGTATAGATACTTGAGCGTTTATGTCAGCATCTTGTCAAGATGATAATAGTTGTCTAGATACTCAAGTTGCTCCTACTTCTGATACTTGTACTTTTGGTGCTGGAGATGCTAGTGAATCAGGACAAAGAAAATATACTTTCTGATGAGATGGAGTAGATGGCTGTTTATTTCAATAAGAAAAAAATTTTCCATTAACAATCCCTCTGTGCAAAGCTCTAATAGAGTGTTGTAGTAATAAAATAACTATTTCAAAAATAAATAAAAAAGAGGTATATCACTACCTCTTTTTTTATTGTAAAAAGTATTATATTTTTATACAGAGCTAATAGTAAATTGTAAAAAAATTTACTTTTTGATAAGAATTGAGAATGTTTAATACTTGTTAGTGTAAATTTTTATCTTAAAAAATTTTAAAAAAAATTTATTTAAACTAAAATAGCAGCTACTAATTAGTGAATTCTAGTTTCGCTGCTATTTTAATTATGTTTATAAAAAAATTATTTTAGGTCTATAAAGCTTTTATAAGCCTGGTATGTAGCATACAAATCAGCTTTGGATAGTACTTCGATAGGAGCGTGGGTGCTCAAAATCCCTACTCACATATCTATTATGTTTATACCAAGTTGGGCAAAATGCATTGATATTGTTCCTCATCCTCATAAGTCTACTTTACCAAGTCCTCCAAATTGATAGATAACATTAGTTTTGTCAAAATGATTTTTTAACTCTGCCACGTATTCGGCGTCAGCATCGTTTGCATGATATTTTCATCTTGCTCAAGTATATTTTTCCAAAATAACACCGTGATTTACTATTGCTGTATTTAATGGATCAAATGCTGATTTAAAACTAGGATCCATAATCGCAGGTACATCTGCAGATATCGCTTTGGAGCGAAAAAATATTTCATTGAGATCTACCATAGAGAAGTTTTTGTCTTCAAAAGAATATAACTTGCTTACAAGATTTCTAAAGACTCTTGATTCTGCACTAGTAGCTCCTAGACTTCCAATTTCTTCTTTATCTACCCAATATATGATAGTAGTATATTCAGGGGTTCCTTTATAATCCATAAGTGCTCTCATTGCTGTGTATGAACAGGCTCTGTCATCATGTCCATATCATCAGATAAGACTCCTGTCAAATCAAATTTCTCTTGCTTTGGAGTTAGGGACGATTTCTATTTCAGCGCCTGTAAAATCTTTTTCTGTGATTCAGTATTTCTCAAATAATAATTTTAATATATTCTCTTTAGGTTTTTCTTCTTTGGCAGGACTGTAGGCAGATCCTACTATAAGATTCATATCTTCAGCTTCGATAACTTTTGATCAGTCTTTTTTCATTTGTTCAGCCCCGAGATGTGGCAGTAAATCTGACAAAAAGAATACAGGATCAGTATCTTCTTCTCCTATATTTATTTCCACTTTTTTCCCATTTTTATCAAAAACAACTCATATCATAGAAAGAGGAATTGTTACCCGTTGATATTTTTTTATTCATCCATAATAATGAGTTTTTAAAAGACAAAATCCGTCTGAATCATAAAAAGGTATGTATTTTAGATCTATTCTTGGACTGTCTATATGAGCACATATCAGCCTAAATCATTCTTTTATAGATTTTTTACCTTTGACGATAGCAAAGAGGTTTTTATTGCGGAATGTATAAAAAGCCTTATCACCAGCTTTCATATTGTTTCAAATTTTATCTATATCTTTGTATCAAAGTTTTTCAAGCATTGCCTGTCAGTTTTTGACGCAGAGTCTTTCTGTTTTATTATTGTTTAGGAAAGATATATAGTCCTGTGCAAATTTATCTACTTCTTTAAAAGTCTTATTATCCCAGACATCGTAGCAAGATGTCCTTTTATAAACATATTCATATTGTTTCTTTTTATTATCTGCCATTTTAATATTATTTTAATTTGTAAAAACTTGTTATTTTTATATCTAAATTTTTTATAAACGAAGTTAATTTTTCTATTTTTATTATGTCCTGCTCCCTATCTTTATTTAGTGATGATTTTATATCTTTATCAAATTTGCCTGGATGAAATAGTATTTCATATATCCCGTCTTCTTCTAATCAAAGCAGCCACTGTTTGATATTGTCTATATCATTTGAAGTCCCGCTAAAATATTTCCGTGATGTTGTTCTTCATCATTCTATTTTTAAGCCCATATTTCTATATGGAATATCTTTATCCTTACAGAATTTAATTACAGATAATATAAAATTTTCATCTGGGTGTTTGTGTATATCAATATGACTTGGAGACGTTCACATTATCTTGATAAAAGTTTTGTATTGTTCGTTTATGTTTTTATCATAGTTTTCTGTTGGGATTTCTAAATGTAGTCAAATACTTATATCTCTATTTCCCAAAAACTCTTTTAGTTTATCTATTTGTGCCTGTTGCGTATTGTTTATCTTATTTACCATTAATGTTGTAGAAGATATTTTTCATTCTTTTAGTAATTTTAATATCTCTTCATTAAAAATTTTACTATATCCAAAATCATCAGCATTTATTATCAGATATTTCATATCTTCATATTCTTTTATAGATAAAATTTTATGTTTCTCTCCACTTACTTTGTACGGCACGAGATATTAACTGTAGCTTTGCGACTTATCTGAGTTCAAAGTTAAGATCGTTCTGGAGTTTTTCTCTAATCTTTAGATAGACTATATTTATTTCGTCGTTAGTCAGCGTTCTTTCTAGAGATCTAAATGTTATCCTTATACAGATAGATTTTTTATCGGTTCCAAATTTATCATCATTTTCAAAAATATCTATAAGTTTTACTTCTTCTATCAGATCTCAAGCTTCCCCGCTAATGTCTCTGATAATACCTGATATCTCAAACAAATCTGCTTCCGAACGTGTTTCTAGTTCTATTCATCATTCTTTTATAGATTTTTCTTCATCTTTGATAAACTTGTCTTTGGAAGTAAGGAAGGAGATATCCTTGTAAACCGGTGGGAAATTACTAACTTCCTTGTATGGATTTAAATTTCACCACTGGTTGGTGATCCTTGAGTCATCACTCCAAAATATTCTGATATCAGGAATATGTTTGACTGCCATAGTTAGTCTCTCGATACCAAATCCAAATGCCCAACCGTTGTATTTCTCCGGATCCAGTCAAAGCTTACTCAACACTGTAGGGTGCACTACTCATGCTCCAGTTACCTCGAGCCATTTTCATTCATACCATACTTCTACTTCTAGAGAGTCTGTAGTGTAAGGAAATTGGTCTACGTTAAATCTGTATTTAGCGTCCTGCCCAAACAAAGCTTTGATAGTGTTTCACAATACTTCTTTGAGTGTATCTTGATTTATGATTTCCTTATCTTTGGCTGTAATCCTGAGTCCGTCTATCTGATGGAAACATTCGTGATGAGTTTTATCTAGTTCGTCTACACGATAAACTTTACCCCAAGACAAAGCTTTGACTTCTCAAGTTTTTTCCAAGATTTCTTTGGCTCATCATTCTATAAGGTAATAATACCACATCACAGAAGTATGAGGTCTGAGTAAGATACTTTCCTTTTTGGTTTCATTTTTTTGTATAAAATAGCTATCTGATGGTCTTCTGGCTACGTGATCTTCTGGGAAATTAAATAAATCAAAAGTTTCCCATTCACTTACTACTTGAGGCACCTGTATATGATCAAATCCTTCAAAAAAATTAGAAGATATAATTTTTTGTATGATAAGGTTTATAGGGTGTCATTCCAATGCTGAAAGGTCTTTCATTCATAATACTCTCAAAATACGAGCATAATATGCCTTATCTCTTTTATTCAATGATTGATCTTGAGATTTTGATTTTACAAGTTCTATTCGTTTTTCATCGTTTCAGATAATTTTTTGCATAATTTGTTATAAAGATATAAAAATATACTATTTTACTCAAATTTATTTATATTTCAATATATTTTCATATGACTTAAAATGATGTATATTTCAATATAAATTCTAAAAAAAAATCTTTGTCATTGACAAAGATTTTTTCTTGATATTGTTTTATCATTATTTTTTATTAACCTGCATTTTTTCCAAAAGTTCATTGGCTCAAGCCGGTAACTTTAACCATAGAGAAGAATCATTCTCTATAAGTAGGGAAGCTCAATCATAAATCTCTTGAGGAGAGTAACTCTTTAGTATAGACCTTGCATTTTTCACTACATTGTTTATTACGTCATTTCCTCTGAGTATTCATTTTATTTTCAATCTTCAATCATTACACCAATAATCCAGCGGCTGTCAGTTTAGATTATTGTTCAATATTTTGTCTGTCTTAAATCATTTTGCTATAAATATACCTTCTACAGTATGTTCTGTATCACATTCTAGCTGTTTGAAGTAGACATTTCCATTAGGGACAACAAATAGAGCTACTCAATTTCATCAATTGTTTGTGAAATTATCTTGCACTGTAAGATCTCAATTTTTTACTATTATTATAGTTGGTTTGGATAGTCTAGCATTTCTTTTTAGTACTAAATTTCAAGAGTCTTGAATATATATTTCTTTATTTGCAACTTTTCTTAATCAACTTACACCTAGTTCTGAATGGGTAATTCAAGATTTTACAGCAAGTTTATCATATTTGTTTATGAAATCATCAAACATATATGTTACATTATCTCAACCGTTATAAACTGACTTTATGTTTTTTAGCTCTGATGGAGAAATAATCTGTCCTCCATTATCTCTGTAAAAATTCTGTAGAGTATTATTATTTTCTGTAGATACTGTTGCTCATCTCTGTAATAGATATGTTGTTGTTACAGGAAAAGGCATTTTACATATGGTATCATCTGAAATTCAGCTTACCCAATCGTAAACAGGATAACAAGTCTCTCCTCAATGACCATTTGGAACACAAGTCTCTCACACTCTTTGACATTGTTCGTAATTTATTTTATACAAATTAATCCAGAATTGTCAGAAAGATGTAAAAATATTTGGAGACAAGTATACGCTTTTTTTACCATCATAATTAGGAGTTCCACGGTTCCGATCTGAAATAAATCAATTTCGTAAGTTAGTGTTCTCTTGTAAGAAACAATTATTGTTAAAATTTATGCTTTGATTTTTTACATTATCGATATTGAAGAAACATTCTGCTGTGTTTTTGTTATACAAACCGCTTGTTGATTCATTACAAGTTGTTGTCCATATTCATGTTTTTAATTTCCACCACATAGGAAGATACTCTCCTACTTGTACTGAAGGAGGATCTATGTACTCGCATTTTAGAGTTTCATCGAATTTGAAATCAACTCACCCACTAGATCCTCAACTGGATCCTCAACTAGATCCTCAACTAGATCCTCAACTAGATCCTCAACTAGATCCTCAACTAGATCCTC
>CALFEN010000326.1 GCA_937950065.1 uncultured bacterium
TTTTCATTTATCTTTACTTCTCATCATAAACTATCGATTTCTCCAAGTATTGTCTTGAGCAATGTTGTCTTTCACACTCAGTTTTTTCATATTACTCCGATTTTTTTATCTTTTGTGATTTCTATTATTTTAGGCAGTTTTACGAGACTTTCTCTATATCATACATTCAAATCCGATAGTGTAAATATCATATTAGGCAATCTGATATCAATATTTAGCTTAATTTTCTTTAGAGTAAGTTCGTCTTCTGGTATTTCTATTTTCTCTATTTTGTCTAGCATTTTTATTCTACTCTGAACTTGTGTAGCCTTGCTTGATTGTGCTCTAAATTTATTTATAAATTCTTGTTGCTTCTCTAGATATTTTTGTTGATCATTATAATTTTTAAATTGCAGATCGTAGTTTTTTTGTTTTTGTTCAAGGAAATATTCATAATTTCAATTATAGGTGTTTAATTTTTTCCCAGATATCTCGACTATTTTATCAAATACGTTATCTATAAATCTTTTGTCGTGAGATATACATATGAGTCATTTTTGCCATAGTTTACAAAATTTCTCCAGAAACATTATTCCTTCTATATCTAGATGGTTGGTAGGTTCATCCATTATCAGTAGATCTACGTCTTGCAAAAAGAACTTGGCTATCTGCACTTTAGTCTGTTCTCCACCGCTCAATTGAGATATTTTAAGATCTAATTGATTTTCATCAAATCAAAAATATTTCAAGATTTCCGTCTGAAAAGAGTATTTAGCAAACCCATCATTCTCTTTCAAAAATTTTTCTAAAAAAAGTTTTTTTTCAAAAAGTTTTTCAACATCTCAAACGTTATTTTGTATGTCTTTATTTATTTTTTGCAATATTTCAAATTTTTCTGTAATTTCTGAAAATACAGAGAGAATTTCTTTTTTTAGAGTATTCTCTCTATTCTCCCAAAAAAGATCCTGTGATAAATATCATATTTTTATTCATTTTGCAAATTCTATTTTTCATTCATCGATCGTTTCCATTCATATTATCATTTTGAGCAACGTTGATTTCCCGCTCCCGTTTCTTCATATCAATGAAATCTTATCGTTAGAATTTATTTTTAGATTAGCATTTTCAAATAATACACTTTTGCCTAGACTCTTGTATAATCAGATTATATTTAATATACATATATTATTTCAAGCCTTTGAAGATTTAAGCATATATTTTGGCAGATTATTTAGACTGTATTCTTTGTAGTTATCAGTTTTTTGTCATGTAGTTTCTGTCTCAAGTTCAAATTCTTTTATAAGATATTTATCCAAGCTTCTTTTGATGGATTCTATCTTGGTTTTTTTGGGGAAAGATGCAATATAATTTTCGCAGATTTCAGAGATATCTTGTTCTGTAAATTCTGGATGTTTGTCCAAAACTTTTTTTATATATTCATCAAAATTTATTCATAGTTCGTTCATCAATATAT
The DNA here is from genome assembly GCA_937950065.1 of uncultured bacterium. The sequence goes on from CALFEN010000326.1 coordinate 1,454, forward strand.
TTTTCTGGATAAATTTTTTATAGGTATTTATAATATTGAAAAAAGTATTTTTTACAACATAGATTTGACAAAAAAATATATAAATTTATAATAATTTATTATAAAATGGATAATTCTATTTTAGCTGAAATTTTGGAAGAACATGATATAGATTTATATCCATCCAAAATTGAAAAGAGATTTTTATCAAAGATTAGACGTTTTAGACTTAAAGACCAAAGTTTTTTAAGGAAAACAATAAGCTACGCAAAGATTAAACACAAATGATACTATAGACCGGAAAACGTTCCTTATGTATACCATCCTATATTGGTAGCTACTTATTGTATAGATTACGGCTGATCAATAGATGATGTTTGTGCATGCATTTTACACGATATATTGGAGGATACGGATACCAATTCATCTGAAATTATAGAACTTTTTGGCGATGTTGTTTGTCAAAAAGTTAAATGAGTGTCCAAATCATTTGATTGAAAGAAAATAAGTATTGAAAATTATATATCAAAAATATTAGAAGATAAAGATCTTATTAGGAATAAATCCTGTGATATTTTCGCTAATTCTCATTGTACTTTTTTTAATCTTTTTGAAAAAGAAAAACAACGGTATTTGGATCAGTGGTTAAATGTTTATAGTCCTATAACAAATGAATTAAAAATATATTACCCCAAATTGTTTGATTTG
>CALFEN010000327.1 GCA_937950065.1 uncultured bacterium
TTTTTTATAAGTCGTCATCATATTATCGCTCCAGTCTCTGTCCTCAAAACGTTTTCTCACAGATTCAATGTTTTGTAGATACGAGGAGATACTATCTCCAAATCTTTGCTATCAAATCATCATTCAGGTCAAACCACAAAATATACGTTTTCTTTGGATTCAAGTTTGATGTCTTTTTCTCCGTCAAAATTCAAGATTATTAAATTTTTGTCAGATATAAAATCATTGATATTTTTTATTATCTCAAGTTTTGGCAAAGACCATGATTTGCTCTGTTCACAAGCTTCCAATATTATTTTGGTTAATCTTTCTATTTTTTTGAAATTTATATCTTTGATTACGCTGCGTTGTGAAGCTCGCAAAACAATGTTGGGAATTCATATCTCTGTAAGTTTTTTAACCATAAGTTCCAATTTGTCAAAATTGTTTGGCAGACAAACGATAATTCAAAAGTTTTCTGATTTTATTTCTTTGCTTTCTTTGTCTAATATTTTGCATTCTATTGAGTCTTTTTGTATCTCAATTATTTCCAAAGTATATCTTGTTGCTCAGTTTTCTGAGAATTCTTGAGTTTGAAATATATATCAAGTTTTGGCTCTCAAAACTTTGGTCAATTGATGTATTACTTCTTTAGATTTAAGAACGGCAAAATTGTTCTGTATTTCAATCTGTGTGATGAATAACTGCATATATAATTTTCAGTATAAAATTTATTCTTTTATAATGATTTACTTTTGTATAGCAATATTTTTTGACAGAAATTAAAAAAAGATTATAATTATATTAATTATTTTCTAAAATAAATAACATTATGTCAGAGTTTGAACAATCTATAAATAATTTGGAAGCTTGAAGTATCCATAATATGGATGAATTATTTATAAAGTGATGAGTTCCTCAAAAATATAGAGAAAAACTTGTGAGAGAAGTTCAAAATATCGCTGCTGTTAGATGATTTACAAGAAAAGATTTTATAAGATTAATAAAAGAGAATCCTACATATTTTGATCAATATGCATTGCAGGGATCAGTTCCTGAGATAGAGATTTGAGAGGATGATCAATGGATACTTGATGAAATAGAGAGTAAGTGACCTTT
>CALFEN010000328.1 GCA_937950065.1 uncultured bacterium
CATCTTCATCTGTTACAACTTGAGTAGAAAAAACTTATGAAGTAGAGAACGAAGATTCTACTACTTGACTATGAAGTGTCAAACAAAACGTTGCTAATAAAGATGTCAAAGATTTGCTTTCTTCACAAAAAGAAACACAAAGTACAGGTTTTATGTGATATACCAATTTCACAGACTTCAAAAATGATGCAGTACATTTTGGGTCACGGACTTTGTTTATTGTAGTCTTGTTTTTTCTTATTAGATTTTTGCTTGTATTCTTTTATGATGTCCTAAATTCTCATAGGATGCAGTTTTTCAGAGTGATTTTGCCGAGATGAGATTCCAAGATGGATCGTGATAGAGAAAAAGAAATTTCAAAAGATATGAAAGAAAAAATATGAAGGATGGCACAGGTGTTTAGGAATATGCACAAACTTTGACATACAAATATCCTAGAAGACTTGATGAGTTTTATATTCAAAAAAGCCAAAATATCACTTATTCTTCATTATGAAAAATGAAAGGTAAATTTTATAATATGAACATATCCTGAATATCGTAGAACTATAGAATGAGCTATTTCTGCTCAGTATCCTGAAGCGAGTATAGAGCTTTGGACTAGACCAAATTTCTTTTCAAAAAAAGATTTGGAAATTATCCCTATGCAGACAACCAAAGATAATGTCTATCCTATCAGGATATTTAAACAACTTGAAGATGATCCTATCAACAACGTCATAGATTCCGTTTGAAAAATTGCTTCTCAAGATACATTTAGTATTGTATTGACTATCAAGCCTGCAAGCCAAAAATTCAATGCTAGAGCACAGAAAATGGCTGACTGACTTTTCAAAAAAGATGAAGCTGTTCTCAATAAATTGAAATGGTGGAAAAGGATATTTTTCTTTTGGCATTGGTTTGATTTCCTTATGTATGGACCTTCTCAAAAGCTTATTAAGACATTTGCTCCTTGAGCAAGTCAGTGAGATCCTTTTATCCGTATGGTTAAAGCAGAGGAGGAAGCTTTGAATACAATCTGAGAGGAAGCTTGAAAACCAGCATTTGAAGCTTGACTTATGCTTATTAGTTCATCTGATGATTATCAGAGAGCTTTGGATAACAGGGATAATGTAATCAGTGCTTATAGCATATATAGAGATGAATATAATAACTGACTTGATCAGCCTGAATGGAT
>CALFEN010000329.1 GCA_937950065.1 uncultured bacterium
TATATAGATGAGGGATGTTTGAAGAAACTCTTACTATCATACTCAAGGACGATGCCGTAAATAGAGATTATGATATTTACAACGATCTTATGTTTCATTTGGTAAATAATACTGTCCCTTATTTTGCAGTGGATTATTCTTTCCTTATAAATAAATCTCTGGAACTGGATAATTATGCTCTTGCCAAGGAAGAAGTCCAAATAGCTTTGGATTATATAAAAAATAATACTATTTATAAAAAATTTATAATCTGGGGTAAATGACTTTGAGGAGTTTTGGCACTTGAAAATGCCACCAAACTTGAATGACTCAACTGACTTTGTTTAGTCTCTACTTGATATCATGATTATCAGGTATCTGATGATTATACCAAATTTGACAAACCTGTGATATTGATGCATGGTACAGAAGACAAAAGAAATCCTATGCAGATAAGTAAAGATTTAGCTGCAAAACTTCCTAGAGCTGATTATATGGCTTTTGACGGTGCAGATGATAATTATTCACATCCTAGAGATTATAGGAGAATGCTTACTTATTCATTGGATTTTATATTCAAAAACAAATAATGCTTGAAATAAAAAAGTTAAAAATAAATATATGAGAAAAAGAGATTTTAAAATGAGTGGATTTTGCTTTTAATCTTGGTAAAAACTACGCAATACTTGGGAAAAATGGTAGTGGGAAATCTTCTCTTTCACTTTCTATTATGTGAAATCCAAAATACAATATCGTTTGATGAGATATCTTGCTTGATGGTAAAAGTATCAAAGATTTGACACCTGACCAGAGATCTCAAAAATGAATATTTCTTGCTTTCCAAAATATTCCTGAAATCCCTTGAGTAAAGGTTTTTGATTTTCTCAAAGCTATTTATAATGCAAGTCTTCCTAAATGAGAAAAACAGATAACTTTTTTGAAATTCAAAAGTTTTATACAGCCATTTTTGGACGAACTGGATATCCCAAAAGAATTCCTTTTTAGGGATCTGAATGTATGATTTAGCTGATGAGAAAAGAGAAAACTGGAATTTTTGCAACTCAAATTACTAAATCCTAAATACATAATACTTGATGAAATAGATTCCTGACTGGATATCAACGCTATCCAAGAAATATGAAATATTATAAAATCTTTGACAGGCAAAGACAAAAGTTTTATAATAATTTCACATTATTTTAAATTATTTGATTTTGTAAACATAGATGAAGCTACTATACTGGAAAATGGACAGATAAAAGATAGAGGAGGCAAGACGTTGATAGATAAAATAAAAAATCAGTGATTTTAATCGGTGTAAAAAATTATACATCTATATTCCTGTCATCAGTAGCTGGTAGTTTCGTTTGAATAATATATATTTATGTCACTTGAAGTTATTTCTATTAGACGGTTATTATTTGTGGTCTCATACCGGAATACATATCACATTGTCAGAAAATTTGATCAACTACGTTTTATCATACAATTTATTCACATAATTTTGCTCCGGTCAAGTCAATGTGAAAAACTGGTAGGGCTTGAGTTTGATGTGGTTCAGGTATATACTTTCATGTTTATCCCTCCAAATTTAGAAACTACAGTATTTCGTTTAGCAGCGGTCAGAGTTTCACCAGCTCCGACATATAGTTTATTAGGTTCTGCGTCAGTAGTGGTTTTTGTGGTGGACCGGGCTTTGATAGCTAGATAGCTGATTCCAAGGATCGTTATAAAACCAAGTCCAAACAGCAATCAATAAAAATAGATTTTAAAAGGATTTTTCATTTTATGAGTGAGTAAGTAGTGTAAATATAAGAATTATAAATAATTATCAAAAAAGCAATGGAAGTTTCATAATTTAAAAATAGAACCCTCAAAGGGTTCTATTTTATATTCAAAATATTTTAAATTATTTTCTAGTTATTCTTATATGGGTATTCCCTGTTCCTGCATCTCATTTTCAATATACTATAGCTTGTGATACCATATAAGCAAAAGCTTGTCAATTGATAGTTTTTCTTTCAATTTTTCATCAGATATCAGCTTCTATGCTAATACTTCATCAGTTTCATTTTATATCCCTGATATAAGGTTTTGGACCTGAAAACATATTCCCCAATCCACTAAAGAGATCTGCTACTCTAAAGTGAGATCTGCCTCTATGTTGACTATGGAAGTCTAGACTCATTTCGTATCTACCACCACATACAAATTCTTGACTTCATCTGTCAAATCATATTACATTAGGTAGACTTATTCCAAATCTTTGAGCTGCTGATCTAGCTTCCGGAGTATATTGTATGTTTGTTAGAGGAAATGATTTGGAAGTTTTCATACTATGCTCTAGAGATCTTGACAGTTCAGCTCTTAATTGGTTAGCTTCTTGTCCGCTAATCCTTTCATATCTAGGAGCTTCTTGAGGAGTTCTAGGAGCAGGCTGTGGTGCTTCTTCATATTGTGGTGTTTGAGGAGCTTGAGGTGCAGCAGTCGGTGTTTGTTCCGGTTCCTGATATCAGGTTTCTTGGTATTGAGGAGCCTGTGCTGGTGCAGGTTGTTGCGGACTTGAATAATCAGGAGTTCATTGTCCAGCATTTGCTTGAGCTGCTTGTCTTTCTACACTTGAAGGGATAACTCATTTATCAGGTCATTGTCAGTACACAGGAGCT